>NZ_CP040825.1:600000-803230 GCF_006228185.1 Mycoplasma nasistruthionis
GCATATAGCCCTAAACCAGCAAATCCTTTTGATAAAGTAGAAATTCTAACTTCTTTATTAACAGCTTTAGCATCGTTTGAAACTGTGTGTTTGTAGAAAGTTTTTTCCGCAGGGTGTTTTTTAAGTGTTCCGTTTGCAATTTCTTGTTTAATGAAATCTGCATTTGCATATGTTCAATCTTTATGCCCTGGAACACGCTCGTTTAAAACAGCTGTTGAAACATTTATTCTTTCTGTTTGTCCATTGTTAGTTACATCTAAGAATGAATTTGTTAAATCTTTATTTTCATAGTTGTAATCTCACCCTGGATATTTAAATCCGAATGGACTTAATCTTGTTTCTAAATCAGTTGTATAGTATGCTGTAGGGATGTTTGTTCTAGCTTCTGTACCAATTGTCTTAATTGTAAGAGGTGAATATACAGCTCTTTCAACTAATTTTGGTTTAAAGTCTTCCATTACGTTTTGCAATTTACGGTCTGAAACTGTAACTGTGTTTGTTTGATATTTAACACCTTCTGCATTAGCAACTATTGCGTAATAATCACCAACTTCATGGCTTAAATATGCTTCACCACTAGCATCATCAACTTTTGTACCATCTTTGTATCATTCAACTGTTTGAACAGCTGCTGAACCTTTTGTTAAAGTAATGTTTGCTTGATTGTTTGTTAAAAGACCATTATTGTCAACGTTAATGTGTGTTTCCATTAAAACATTGTCTTTGAAAACTTTTAGATTATCAATTGTTTTCTTTTGACCTTTAGCTAAAATGTCAACTTTAAATGTTGAATCAGCTGCAATTTCATTTTTATGAACTTCAATTGATGAATTTCTTTTACCAAAGTCTTCTAAATCGTTTTTGTATCATACAAATGTAAAGTCTTGAACATCTTCTGGTAAGTCTTTTAGTGTTATTCTAACAATTGTGTCATCAGAGATAAAGTATCCTTTGTTTGAAACTTCACCAGTGATTTTTTCTAAAATAGCTTTAATTGCATCATCAGGTTGCTTAAATCCTGTGACCTCTTTAGTTTGTTTATCTGATGTATTACCATTAAATTTGTTTCTTAGTTTATAAGAAACAACAACGGCGTTAGTATCTTCTTTTAAAGCAACCTCTAAATCACTAACTTCATATTTATCAATGTCATATCCTTCAATTACGACATTTGAAGGTCTTACATCAACTGCATACATTTCAGCTGGTGCAGGGTTTGTAGTAACTGTTGTTTTAGCTACTTGCTCATCAAAGTTATCAGGTTCTTTCGCTTTTTCATCATCAGCACTATCATCAATAACAGCATCTGTTGTTTCAGGTGCGGCTGTGTTGTTTCCATTTTCTGGATCATTATTTGATTGGTTATTACTGTCTTTGTTTGCGTCTGAAGCGCCGTTTTCAGGTGTTGTGTTATTATCTCCACCATTTTCAGGGTTTTGATTTTCACCACCACTGTTGTTATCACCTGTGTTTGAACCATTTTGGTTGTTTGATGTATTGTTTCAAGAATCACTTGTTACAGGAATTGAGATAGTTGATGAATCTACTGGACTACTGTAACCTTTCTTTCTTAATTCAAAATCAATAAACACTTTATCACCGTCTCTACGGATTCTTTTGTTTACAATTTCTACTGTTTCATCATCTAAACCTGAAATAGTAACATTATCAACAGCTACTGTATTAGCTCCTTCAGCAGTTGTTTTAACTGTTAATAAGTTTCTTAAATTCTTAATTTCATCTCTAACACTGTTTGCTGATTTAAACCCATCTTCTGTATGTGTTTTTGATTCTGTAACTAAGTCTGGATTTGTTTTTGAAATTAATTCAAAAACTAATGTTGCAGTATTGTTGTCTGATAATTTTGACAATCTAACAAAATTAACATTGTATTTTGTTTCATCATAATTTGAGAAAACAAAATCTGATGTTGTAACATCATCTAATAATTTGTTAGCTTTATCACCGTTGAATGCTGCGGTAATATTTTTAAGTTGTTCGGCTGAATTATTTTGGAAATCTTGAGCTTCTTGAGATCATTTGAAATCGTTTAATTCAATTTCCACAACTTCTGAAACTTCATTTGGATTATCAACTGAAGCAACTTGATATTGTACTTTTACAGTACCTGGTTTATCAGGGTTTGGAACAATTTTTTGATTAACAACTTGGAATCTTGCTGAATTTAAGTTATCAAATCTTAAACTGTTTACATCTGATTTTCAAGGGTAAACATTATTTTTTTGATCATAACTCACAGTCAATGCCTTAAGCTGATCATTTAATGTTTCAATATTATTTTCTTTCTTATTATTACTTGAATTTGACTTAGCTCCTCCTGCTACAATACCAGTAGCAATTCCGGCTGAAGCTAATCCAATAAGAGAAATAAGACCGAATAAAACTAAACCTTTTTTCTTATTCATATTTGGCTTCTTTCTTTATTTAAACTATTAAAATCCATTTAAATAACATATTTAAAAATTTAATTTATTATATTATAAAATAATGTATTTCTCTAACTTTCTTTAATACTGTTGAGCCTGTTATTTAAGATAAAAACTAATTTTTTGTCATATTTTCTTTTAAAACCGCATTTTTAAAATTAAAAAATCAGGATTTTATCCTGATTTTGAAAATTATTAAATGAAAGTTAAAAGTTCTTGTCCAATTGCATCAGTTTCGTGATCACCAATTACTCTATCAGCTGATTTTTTAGCTTCTTCGGTTGCGTTTCCTACAGCAATACCAACATTGGCTGTTGTAATCATTTCAATATCATTACCACTATCACCAAATGCTACTAATGATTGTGGAGTTAATTTTAACTCATCTAAAACTTCTTTAACTCCTGAGAACTTAGAAATATTAACAGGGTTAACGTCTGTGTAAATAGAGTTTGTTAAATAAACTTCACAAGCTAAATTTTCTGTGGCTTCTCTTACTTCGTCCGTAATAGCCTTAGCATGATCCAACGGGTTTCTTAAAGCGATTTGTGTAATTGTGTTATCTTTATTTAAAACCACTTGTTCTAATTTTTCTAAAGTAGCAATATTTAAGATATTCATATCCATAATTTGAGTCTGGCTCATTCATTTTGGAAACTCATTATTTGGTAAATATGAACCGTTATAGTCAGGTGTATCAACTGTTAAAATTAAATCATTTTTTAGAGCTAAATCTTTTAAAATATAAAACACACTGTTAGGAACTGTATTTAGAACTTTTGTTGTTTGATTTTTAACATCATAGACAACAGCACCATTTGAACACACTAAGAAATCAACGTGTTCAATGATTTTTTTGTCTAACAAAGGCAGAACTTTTAACAGACCTCTACCAGTTGCTATAACATTATAGTGTCCTGCTTGTTGAACTTTTCTTAATGCATCTTTTGTATTTGGGTGTAAAGAATTATCTTTTCGTAATAGTGTTCCATCCAAATCATAAGCAAATAGTAACTTCATGTAATTCTCCTTTTAAAAATGCTTGCTTATCAATTATAAAAGAAGATAAATTAGTGGTTAATATTTAATTTAAGTTTTCACAAATTTGCAGAATGATTTTAATATGAAACAAATGACTGCTTTTATTTAAAAATATAAGATTGAAATATTTTAGTATATGATTATAGAAATTAATCATAAAGGAGATTGGATGATATACTCAAGTAAAAGTTTTGTGTTAGCGTTATTATTGGCTATTCTTTTACCGGGAATTGACCGTATGTATGTTGGTCGTGTAGGTTTAGGAATATTAAAATTATTCCTAATAATTTGTTTTGGTATTGGATTCGTTTGATGAATAATCGATATTGTATTATTAGCGACAGGTCAAATGAAAGATGGTCAAGGTCTATACATTAAAAATGTTTAAAAATTAAAAACCTGCATTTGCAGGTTTTTTATTTCATTAAATTACATTTTAAAATTCATTTTGCAAACTGTTTTTAATTGATCTTCACCAAAAGTTTCGGCAAATTCTCTAACTTTAGCTTTTACTGCTTTTGATGCCCCTAATGGAAAAGTGAAGCTTCATTCAGCTTGTTGTTTTTCCATATATTCTAGCAGTTTGTATCTAGCAATTATTGATGCACAAGCAACTGCTAAATGAACATCTTCTGCTTTATTTATTAATAAAGTGTCTAAATTTAGCTCCTGTAATTTTGATCAATTATTAAATTGAAATATTTTTTGATGATAATTTAGAATCGAATTTGTTGTTGAATACTTGTCAATTATGATTAAATTAGCTTTGTGTGATTCTGGTTTAAATTTGTGTAAATTTGCTAGTGCAGAAGCATGAGTAAAAAATTTAAGTTCATTTGCATTGTAATTTTTTGACAAAGTATTGTATCCGTTTTGAGTCATAACATAACTTGAAAATGGAACAATATCAATTAATTGATTTGCTATTTGAATTATTTTTTTATCAGTAAGTTTTTTAGAATCTCTAACCCCTAATAATCTAACTTGATCAATTAACTGATTCGGCAAATAAACTGCACAAGCTACTAAAGGTGTGAAGAAATCACCAACTCCAGTTTCATCAACCCCAATAACTTCCTTTTGACTTAAATCAAATTTCTTTATATCATCAAAAAAATTCATGAATTATTCTTCCTCAACTGCTTGAATTTTTCTTTTTCTTGCGTTTGATTTTTCAATTTCTGCTTTAGGGTTATCTAAGAATTTGTGGATATAATCACCAACTCCACCTTCTTTATTTGTTTTTGTAACTCTAATTGAAGCATATTTTTTAACATCTTTTGTTGCGTTAGCCATCGCTACTGAGACGTTAGCAATTTTAAACATTGGAACATCGTTAAATCCGTCACCTAATGCTACTGTGTTTTCAACTTTAATGTCATAGTAACGAATTAATAAACTTAAAGCTTTACCTTTGTTTGCCATAATATTTGTAATATCAAAAACCGGTGATAAGCCTTCACCTTTTGATCAATATGAGAATTCAGCTAAATCACCATATCTTACTTTTAAGTATTTTCTTAACGCTTCAACATTTGTTGTGTTTTTAACGTCAAAAATAACTCCTGTAGGCTTTAAAGGTAATTTGTGGTAGTTTAAACCAATTTGTAATTTTGAACTTGTTTTAAATCCAAAAACTTTTTCAAGTTCTTCATCTCTTTTTTGTAATTGAACTCAGTCTGGTCCTTCAATAGCAATATTTGTTACTTCTTGAGCTACCTTAGGATCTCCCAGAATATATAAAGCTTCATTTAAGTTTAAATATCTTAAATATGGGATAAATTCTTTATCATTTGGGTGATGAATGTGAGCACCATTAAAGTTTGAAACAACTGTGTTTAAACCTAGTGTTTCATAAATCATTTTTGTACTTCTTCAAGGACGTCCTGTTAAAATACATACAACGTGTCCTTCATCTGTTGCTCTTTTAATAGCACTCATTGTTCTGTCGTGAATTTGACCTGTCGCACTTGATTGTAATGTTGTACCGTCTAAATCGATAGCAAATAAATATCTTTCTTTATTTTCTGACATAATAAATTCCTTTCTTATTACAATTGACTATAAAAATGCTGTTATATTATTATAACAATATAAAATCCTTAAATTGAGGCTTTTATGGTTTTGTTTCATATATTTCCACATTTTGATTATCTTTAAAATATAGATCGAATTCTTTATAACTTTTTACTAAGTGCAAATTTTGTAAAAAGTTTACTTTTAGGTCTATATAACTATTACCAATGTATTTTTCTTTAATGAAAGAACAATAAACTTTATTAATTAATTCATTAGGAAAAGTTTCATAAAGAGTTTTACCACCACAAATTCAAACTGTGTGATTATTTAACTCTTCTGATGCATAATTTAAAAATTCATTTAATGAAGCAAATTCTTTTAATACAGTGTTTAAGGCGTTTTGGTCTTTATTGCCAATTATGATTATTTGTCTTTTATCTAATTGGATTGAAGGAAGGTGATTAAAAGTGTTGCTACCAAATAATAAAATACTGTTTTTCTGGTTTGTAAGTTGATTGAATAGTCTTATTTCTTCACTAATTTTTCAAGGTAAAACCTTGTTTTGGCCTATTAAACCGTCTTTTGTCAGTGCAATAATTAAGTTGAATTGAACTTTTTTATTCATAAAATATTCCTTTTAAGATACTCTCATAGGCTTAAAAATATTATATAACTTTTAAATTGTCAAAGGTTAAAGATATGAAATAAACCCTTATATTTTGGTAAAATTTATTAAATTTCAAAAACACAGTTTGAAGATACAAATCTGCACAAATTGTTGATAGAGGGGAAAATGATTAAATATAAACGAATTTTAATCAAGCTTTCAGGTGAAGGTTTTGCAAACAAAGAAAAACACTTAGCTATTGACTATGAACTAGTTTATAAGATTGCTGCTCAACTTAAAGAAGCAGTGAAAGAAGGTGTTCAAGTTTCTATTGTTATTGGTGGGGGAAACTTTTGAAGAGGTGCTTCTGCTGAAAAAAATGGTATTCGAAGAAATACAGCTGACTACATTGGTATGTTAGCTACAGCTATGAATGGACTAGCTTTAGCAGACGGTTTTAGAAACGTTGGTCTAAAAGCAAGAGTTCATAGTTCATTAAACTTTGATGAAAGAGTTGCTGAAAACTATGTTAATGAAAAGGCAATTAAATACTTGGAACAAGATGAAATTGTTATTTTCGTTGGTGGTACAGGTAGACCTTACTTTACAACTGATACAGCTGCAACTTTATATGCTTCAGAAATTGGTGCAGAAGTTATTTTAATGGGTAAAAACGGAACTGATGGAGTTTATGATTCAGATCCTAAAACAAACCCAAATGCTAAACGTTATGACAAAATAACATATGATGAAATATTAGAGAAAAAATTACAAGTTATGGATCTTACAGCTACAAGTATGGCCAGAGATAATAACATTAGTTTAATGGTATTTAACTTATTAGAAGAAGATTCAATTTTAAGAGCACTTAGAGGCGAAATAACACATACAGAGGTAGTTAAATAATGGAATTAGATATTTATTTATTAAAGTTACATGAAAAAGCTGAAAAATCGATTAGTCATTATCGTTTTGAATTATCGAAAATTTCTACAGGAAGAGCTAATCCACAAATCATCAAAGGAATTAAAGTTAATTACTACGATGTTTTAACACCGCTTGAAGAATTATCAAACATCAGCGTTCCAGAACCACAACAATTATTAATTAAACCTTACGACATTACAACAGTAAAGGAAATTAATAAAGCTTTAGAAAAAGCAAACTTAGGAATTCAACCAGTTGATGAAGGTTCTCAAATCAGATTAACTTTTCCACCACTTACAACAGACCGTAGAAAAGAAATGATTAAATCACTTACTAAATTAACTGAAGCTGCTAAAGTAGGTGTCAGAAACGCTCGTCAAGATGTAAACAAAGAAATTAAAGCTGATGAAGAATTATCAGAGGATTTACAAAAGAACTATTTAGACAGAGTCCAAAAAGAAGTTGATAAATTAATTGCTGTAGTTGATGAAACTACAAAGCAAAAACAAGATGAACTAATGAATAAATAATCGGCTAACCATGCCGGTTTCTTTATATAACAAGGAGAAAAATGAATGAACAATTAAATGCTACGATTAATTATTCAACTGACACAATAGCAGCCATTTCGTCTGGTTCGCATATTAATCAACCAATCTCAATCGTTCGTCTTGCTGGTCCTGATGCTGTTTCAATTATTAAAAAAATTTACAAAGGTAAAATTGGTGAAGATCATCAAATTACTTATGGTCATTTATATGATGATCAAACTTTAGTTGATGAAGTTTTAGTAATGTGATTTAGTGGAAAAAAAGATAAAAATGGTCAATTGGTTTATAACAACTATGTTGGAGAGCCTTTAATAGAAATCAATTGTCATGGTGGAATAGTTGTTACAAATAAGGTTTTAGAATTACTTTTAGCCCATGGTGCTAGGCTTGCAGAGCGTGGTGAGTTTACTCGTAGAGCATTTTTAAATGGAAAAATGGATTTAGTTAAAGCTGAGGCTGTTCATGATTTAATTATGTCTCAAACTACACAACAAGCTTATGCTAGCGTTAACAAATTTAATGGTAAAACTTCTAATCTAATTGACAATTTCTTACAAAAAATAGCTATTTTAATTGGTATTTGTGAAGTCAACATCGATTATCCAGAATATGAAGACATTGAACATATGGATAATCAAAACATGCTAAATCATCTTGCTGAACTAACGAGAGATTTAACTAAAATCATTAAAGTTTCAGAAGATGCCAGATATGTATTCGAGGGTGTAAAAGTTGGTTTTTTAGGTAAACCAAACGTTGGAAAAAGCAGTATTTTAAACGCCTTACTTTCAGAGGATAAAGCTATTGTAACTGATATTGCAGGAACTACCAGAGACTTGGTTGAAGCAACTTATAAAATTAATGACATGTTGTTTAAACTTGTTGATACAGCCGGTTTAAGAAACACAAAAGAAATTATTGAAAAAATAGGAATTGACAAGTCATTACAACAAATTGAGAAAGCTGACTTAGTAGTTCATGTTACAGATACAGTTCAAACAAATAATGAATTTGATCAACTAATTGAACAAAAAGCTAAAGAACTAAATAAGTTTTATATTAAAGTTTTAAATAAAATTGATTTATTAGATAAAAGCGATATTCTAACTTCAAATACAGTTAAAATTTCTGCATTACATGACAATATTTCTGAACTTGAAAATGCTTTAGTTTCTAATTTTGCTAATATTGACATTTTTGATGAAAGAATTTTCAACAACACTCGTCAATTATCACTTATAAAATCTGCATTAAATTCACTAAAACAAGCCACAGATGCCTTGAATTACAACGCAACTTTTGACATGATTATTGTGGATTTATATGCAGCTTGAGATGCTTTACAAAATATAAAAGGAAATGTAAACAGAGAAGATTTACTAGATGTTATGTTTAGCACTTTCTGTTTAGGTAAATAATATGGCTAAGAAACAAACTTTATTTATAGACGCACACAGTCATATTGCAGATCCTAGATTTAATGACAGTGCTATTGTTGAAATAGTAAACGCTTTTCAATACAACAGAATTGAATTCACCTTTGTGAATGGTGGTAATGTTTATGATAATCAAAGAACATTAGCACTTAAACAAGCGTTGCCTGATAAAGTTGAAATTGCAATTGGAATTCATCCAGAGGCTATTAAAACGGGGCAAGAATGATTAACAGTTGAACCAATGCTAAATAGCGATGTTAAAGCAATAGGTGAAATAGGTTTAGACTATTACTATGATGACGCCCCAGATAGACAAATACAATTGTCTTCATTTGAAAATCAAGTTATATTGGCTTTAAAACACAATTTGCCGGTCGTTGTGCACATCAGAGATAAGGAGAATTCAGATTTAGCTTATCAAGATGCTTTTGAAATTCTAGAAAAATATAAACCAAGATTTATGCTTCATACTTATGCCGGTTCAGTTGAATGGGCTCATAAATTTATTAAACTTAATGGGTATATTAGTTTCAGCGGAACTATTACATTTGGCTCAAATCGAACTGCTAGAGATGTTGCTAAAATTGTTCCACTAGAAAGAATTTTAACTGAAACTGATGCCCCTTATTTAAGACCTCATCCTTACATAAACGAAATCAATGAACCAAACACCGTTATTTACACAGCTTATTATTTATGTGGCCTTTTAGGTTTGGGTATGGATAAATTTGTTTCTAGAGTCAACAAAAATATAAAGGAATTTTTAAACATAAAATAATGAATAACAAAAAAGAAAGATATGCAAAGAAAGAGTTTGGTCAAAACTTTTTAAAAGACAATAATGTCATAAATAAAATCGTTAATATATTTGATATTAACGATCAAAAAGTTATTGAAATTGGACCTGGCCGTGGCGCTTTGACAAAAGCTTTATTACCTAAAGTTTCATCTCTAAATGCCTTTGAAATTGATCCTGATATGATTAATGTTTTAAACGCAGAAATCAATGACTCTAGACTAAACTTAATTAATCAGGACTTTTTAAAAATTGATTTAACAGACTTTAAAGATTACTTTATTATTGCCAACATTCCTTATTACATAACAACTGATATCTTATTCAAAATCTTTGATTTTAAAGATAATTTCAAGGGTGTAATTTTAATGGTTCAAAAAGAAGTTGCGCAAAGAATTTGTGCAAAATTTAATACTAAAGAGTATTCAAAATTATCTGTGTCAGCACAATATCTGGCTGATTGTAAACTTGAATTTATTGTACCTGCTAATTGTTTTTCACCAGCCCCAAAAGTGGATTCAGCTATTATTTCATTTAAGTTTAAGAATGACTTGAAATACACTTGAAATGAAGTAAAAGACTTTTTTAAATTATGTTTTGAGCATCGTCGTAAAAAACTTTCATATTCACTTTCAAGTGTTTATAATAAAACTCAGATATTAGAAGCTTTTTCTAAAATGAATTATGATGATAATTTGAGAATTCAACAATTAACTGTTAATCAAATTATTGAATTATATGAACTTTTAAACAATAAAAAATAAATTCGGAATTGCTTCCGAATTTTTTATTAGTGTTTTGAAGTTAATTTGTCTGTTTCTCTATATGGAATGATGTGTATGTGTGTATGCATTACTACTTGCCCGGCTGTTTTTCCGGTATTTATTAATAATTTGAAACCCGGAATACCTTGGTCTATAACATGTTTTTGTGCTAGTTTTCTAGCAACTTTTAATGCATGCAGATAGGTGTTTTCATCATTTAACAAGATATTTTGCTCTTGTGATTTTGGAATAACTAAAAAATGTCCTTCTGTTTGTGGAAATGCGTCATAAATTGCTATTACAATATCATCTTCATATAGTTTTTTAGCAGGAATATTTCCTTCAATGATTTGTGTAAAAATTGACTTTTCCATTATTTGGCTACAAACTCTGAGTTTTCTAATTGTTTTTTGATATCTTCAATATCAACTTTTAAAACATAACCTAATTTAACAAATGTGGATTCAGCTTTTTTGTATAATGCATCATCATAAACAGCTGCTAGAAGTCTTAATTTGTTTAAGTTATTGGCATATGGTGTTTCTTTAAAACTTAATTTTGTTTTTGTATTTTCTGTACCATTTTCAGTCACAGTTTCTTTTTTACCAACAGGTTTAATTTGTGATAGATAAATTACAGAAATATTAGCGTTATTATTTGAAACAGGAACAGCTGATGCAACTACTCCATCTGAATTAACTTTAACCATTTGTTTTGTAATAGGATTATAAAATCCTATTAAAATGTCATCATTTGTTTTTGTTAAAAGAGTATCAACTGAATAATCGTTGTTTAAATTATCAGATTGAAGTCCTTTGTATCCACCCATTGTTAATTCATAAGAAGCATTAGTATTAATTAATAAAGCTTCTGTAGGAATTGTTTCAGCAACATTGGAATTTTGAATTAATGAAATATAATCGCTTACATTTGAAATAGATGTTTGAGCTGTTGAAAAGATATCAACAGGGTTTGAACTATCATATTGTCATAATTGAACTAAACGCTTGTTAATTACATAACTAATTAAATTAAAATCATCTAAATCAAATTTATCACCATATAAAGCAAAAGCTGATGCTTCAGTTTTTAATAACTGATCTTTGTCATTAATTTGGAAGTATTTATTTACTAATAAAACTTTATTAACGATTAATTTAACACCTGTTTTTTCTGTGTTATATAAAACTGTAAATTGTTCTTTTGTTAATGGTGTTTTATAAATTGTAGATGCTAATGATTTTAAAACTTCTAATTGTTCAGGTGTAAAAATACCTTCGGTTTGTCATTTATTTAATTGAGTTGATAGATATAAAGTACCTGTTGATCCATCAGTATATTGTTTAGCTAAATATGATCGATAAGCTTGATAAGCGTCATTTAAAAATGCTTCATTGTCAGTTAAATTAGTTTCAATATTGTATAAGGCTTTCAAAGTTGAATCTAGTCATAAATTTTGTGCAATTGTAGATACTTCAGAATTTTTAAATAAAGCATCTTGCTTAATTTTTTCTTCTGTATCTTCAACTATACCACAAGCAATTGCAGATACTGGTAAAACTGAAACAGGGGCTAATGTTAAAAATTTAAATCATTTTCTCATTAATTATTACCTCCTTCAGTTTTATCTTGAATTACTTTTGAGACCGCTTCTGATAGTGTATCAATGGCTGATTTTTCACTAAATGATTGATTTTCTCAATCATAAACAATCTTATTTAATCCGTTTGAAATTGTGAAATTATTGCTTGTTTCTGTTTTTAGTTGATTTTGAATTCAACTTGAAATTGAAGTTAGAATATCCACTTTTGCTTTTAAAATATTTCCTTCAACAATTGAATCAATTTTTGTTGATAATGAATTTATTAATTCTGTTGAATATTTGTCTTTATTTTCAGAAACTTCATTTGTTTGTTCTTGTAAGTAAGAATTAAACCCTTCAAGTTTTAAGGTTTTTTGAATAATTTCATTTTGTGATAATGATTTGTTTAATTTGTTAGCAATATTGAAGTTTGTTTTATTAGTTGAAGCTAAACTTTGACCATCTAATTTAATGTATTTTTTAATATCTTCAATTGAATTGATTTTGTCAAATCTAACAATGTTAATTTCTTTATCAGAAACTGTTAGATAAGCATCTTCCATATCTTTAATTTTGTAAGTGAAAGACATTCTGTTTGATGAATTAACTTTTTGAACTAGATTTTTGTTGTAAATTGCTTTTAGAACGTTTTGTTTGTTTATTTCAGATAAACCGTTAAAGAAGTCTTCGATTTGTTTATTAATTGAAGCTAACTCTAAAGCTGTTTGATCTAAAGTCTTATTAGCTGATT
This sequence comes from Mycoplasma nasistruthionis, assembly GCF_006228185.1. Taxonomy (NCBI): domain Bacteria; kingdom Bacillati; phylum Mycoplasmatota; class Mollicutes; order Mycoplasmatales; family Mycoplasmataceae; genus Mycoplasma; species Mycoplasma nasistruthionis. The sequence continues at coordinate 612,922 of NZ_CP040825.1, forward strand.
TTAAGGCTTCAAATGCTTCTACTGCTGTTTTATATGCATCAGAACCTGCTATTTCAGCTGTTAAATTGTCTTTACTAAACATTTTGGCTAAATCAACTTCAGGAATAGAAGATTTGTTATCTTTTGAAAAGACATCGTTAGCAATTAATGATAAAGCTGCATATTGGTTTGAACTAAATAAATCTTTAACTTCTACAATGCCTGAGGTTGCTAAGTTTTGGCTTCCTGATAGTGTTAGTTTACCTAATAGAACTTGATGTCTAGCTAATCTTTCAGCGAATTGTTGATCTGTTTCACCATCTTGTTTAAGTGCATAATTTGGAGCTGTTTTAAAGCTTTTTAAAGTATCAAAGTTTGATGATAGTGTAAAACTTGCTGAAGCTGATGCCTCTGTATTTTTATAAACATTAAACATGAATAAATTCTTTAATGTTTGAAGTTGGTTTGAATCAACCGTAAATGCTGAATTTAAATCTTTTGACGCAACACCTGGTAGTTGCATAATTGTAGGAATTACAAGTTGTTTTTTAGCTAGTTCATTAATAAATGGCTCTGGTGATTTTAAATCCATTCCGCCGGTTTTTTCAGTAATAAATGACTTAGTTAATAAAGTAACAATTTTGTTTGAATTATTAGGATCAACAAAATAATTTACATCTTCTTTTAAATAAGGAAAGACTTTGTCACCTTGATTGAATAAAACAATAGGTTGTCCGTTTTCGCCTCTAACTTGTTGGCCTAAAGCATCTACTTTGTAAATTGTTTTAGTTGCTGTTCTGTCAATGAACGCCCTATCAGTTAGTTTAAATTCTAATTCAAATCTTCTTTTTGCTTCTGTTTCGATTTGTTTAAATACTAGAAAATCAATTGCTTGTTGTTCTGTGGCACTTTTTCCATATTCTTCTTTTTGTAGTTCAGCAGTGAATTGTTTATTTCAATTTTCAAAACCATAAACTTTCTTTAAGTTTGATTTTAAATCTTCAATTTGATTTTTAACATCCTTTTTAATGTCATCTAAAGATTTCAATTGGAGATTATTTTGAACTTGTTCACTGTTTGTTCTTGAACCGTTGATAATGTTTTGGTATTGAATTGAAGCTTCATATTCTTGTTGATATAAATAACTGATTGCTTTGTGATATAAGTCTGACATTTGAGCATTTGTTTTTGCTGCATCTGTGTCAATTTTATTTGTTAATTCACTAACAGTTAAAACGTTTGATGAATCACCATTAGGTTTCTTAAATGAAAAAACAGGCTTATCACCCTCTACTGGCTGGTTATATGAAACTTTTGTCACTGTCACAGTTAACGGAATAGTAATTGCCGCAATTATTCCAACTGTTAAGATTGAAAATAAAATAATTGATAGCTTGCTTCTTTTTTGTTTATTAGTAGTATTTTTGTTTTTACGTTCGTCATGCCTGTCATTCAATTCAGTTAGACGTTCAAAAAATGATTTTTGTCTTTTAGCCATTTACACCTCATAAAAGTTAATTTTTTCAAAATTTCAATATTATTATTTATTATATCAAAATATTAATTATAATTTAATTATGGTCAGAAGCATATACAAACAGGTTTTTAGCACTGTGAATAGTTTAGCCAATGAGCTAAAATTTGTTTATTCTTTAGATACCGAATCAATAAATCACATTAAGAATTTTAATCAAGAATTTACTGATTTAGGAATCCTAATGACCGTTTCAGGCTTATTGAAATTACATTATTTTTATCCACACATAATCGAATTTCATAAAAATGATTTAGACTATTTTTTGCCTTATTTAAGAATTGAAAATCACTATGTCAAGATTGGTCTATTAATTGAAACTAATAAAAAACAGTTTGACGAAGCCAAACTGAAAAATAAATTAAACAAGATCAAAAGGAATTTTGATTTGTATCAATTGATTGATGATTTATTTACAAATGAGCCTTCGTTCTGGTTATATTTATCAGAAAGTAAATCACGAGACTTAAATTATCAAAAGATTATTACAATCAACCCTTATTATTACAATGTTTTAAAAATTGACGATGATTTACAAGTACCTTATTTAAGTTACTTCGAATCGTTTAAACCATTTTAATCTGGTTAATACCAGATTTTTTATTGCTGTTTTTTTATCAAAAAGGCATAAAAAAAACAGCGGCTCCCTATTTTCACCTTTCGGCTATCGTCGGCACTAAAGAGCTTAACTACTGAGTTCGGAATGGGTTCAGGTGATCCTCTTTGCTATAACCACTGATTAAATTGTATACTATTTGATTTAACAGTCAAGTATTTTTTTATGTTTTTTATTATTTCTTCATAACTTTAGGGACTATTTTTTCTTTAAATCATTTGGTTCTTGTAATTTTGTGTACTGAAAGCGTTTGCATGATGTTTCATAGTCCACCAAATAATCAGTAAACTTGAACACCAGCTGTAAGAATAACTGTGAAAACACACATTATCAGCATAACGATTTTTTGGGTTTTTTCGTTTTTCTTTAGTGCTTGCTCTTCAGCAATTGAAATTCTCTTTCTGTGTTTTTTCTTGTTTAAGTATTGTGGTAAGTACATTGAAGCAAGTTGGATTAACACAGTAACAATTAATATTCAAATGTAAACAAATTGTCCACTAAATAATTGTTGATATGAAGTTGATGCGAAATTTAATCCTAATCAAGTTGTTTGTTTAATTTCAGGTATTGACTGAATAACCCTTCACATAGCAAGAAAAATAGGAAGGGTAAGTAATACTGAAGCAAATTGATCCATTGGATTAACATTGCTTTTAGCATATAAGGCTTGAATTTCTTGTTGTTTTCTAACCTTCATCGCTTTATTATTTTCTAAACCAGCATATTTTGCATCAATTGCTGCTTTCTTGTATTTCAAATCTTCTTGTAGACCTTGGAAAAGGACAGATTTATAAGTAACAGCTAAGTTAATTAAACGAGTTACTATAACTGCAAGAATAATACAGATAATTGAAGCTCATCCGTCTCACTCAGGCAGAGCACGACGTAATGGTTGCATTAATTTAGCTAATGGATAAACAAATATTCCAAAGAATGGTCCGTATTCTCATGCTTCACCTCATGAAGTAATAGGTCTTATAGGATTATCACCGCTTAGCGGAGCTTTTGATACGTTTTGAGATTTTAATAAATTAGTGTTATAGTCATATTTTGAAACTAATAATCCATTTTTAGCTATAACATCTTTATTTTCACCATTAAAATATTGAAGTTCTTTTAGATATTCTGTTAGAGTTTTTTGATATGCAATTACTGCTACATATTCTCTTTCAGTTAAAGTAAATAATACTCCGTTTGCACCATTAGAATCAACAGTGTTATTGTTTCTTACATCTTGTGAAATCGAATCAATTTTTTCTTTAAGGAATAAAGAAGGATCTTTACCTAAAGCTTGATAAATTTCTGAAGATGGTCCAAATGAGTATTGATAAAACATTTGTAAAACATCTCTGGCAAATGCGTTTCTTGGACTGTTGTCATTGTTTGAATAAGTATAAACTTTTTGAAGTCCTGGAATTCAAACAACATTATAAACTTTTTGACCTGAATCATTTGTTGTAAAGATGTTTTCTTTTACAATGCTTGTTTTACCATTTTGTTGTTTTTCAACATCTCTTGTTTGTAAAAGTAAAATTGGTAATGTTTGATTTTCTTGTCCAGATGTTGTATCAAGTGCATAAGCAAGCGTATAAACATCTTGTTGTTGCGCATTTGATACATATTCATAAGTTTTTGAATTATCAGATCTGAATAAGTATTTTCCATTACGTTCAAGAATAGGACTTGAATTTCAGCCATCGAGATTAATGTTTTTACCAAATTTAAATGATGTTAAATAATTAATTTGAACTCCGTAATCACCACCATTAGCAACTGTTTGATTTTTTAGTGATTTTAAAACATTTTCATCAGTTACTAAATAATTAGCTTGGCTATCAACATCTAATTTGTTAATTTTAATGATTTCTTGTGATTTCTCAGTTGAGTTTTCAATAGAATAATCTGTTTTTATTTCTTTATTTTTTAAAGTATTAACTCTTGGCGCTACTTCATCTTTGTTGTTATAAAACTCTACACCGTTCCCTACGTTGTATGAGTTTTTAATTACAAAAGATTGAACACACCCTGTTAAAGCTAAACCGAAGATAATTATGTAGAAAACTATCTTAATTCACTTAAGAGTTTTCTTGATAATTTCTCTTCTTTTTTCTTTATGGTCACCGTCGCCAGTGAAGTATGTAAAATTATTTTTTTTCATTTTTCCTAAATTTCTCAAAAAGTTTTTTTGTTTCATTTAACTTGTGTTGAAATGAAGTATTTATAAAATCTTTTCGAACAATTAAAACAAAATCATAAAGTAAATCTGTAATATTTACTTCATGCAGAATCGCCTTAAGTTGTCTTTTGAAATAATTTCTTTGAGTTGCAATTGCAAATTTTTTAGGTACTGTTAATCCAACTCTGTGGTATTTGCTTTTTCTAAAATAAACAATTAACTGCTTGTTAATTAAAAAATCGCCCTTACCATTATTCAAAACCTTGTCGAATTCTCAGTTTTTTCTAAGACGATATATTTTTTCATTTTAAAATTTAAGATTATTTATCTGAAACTGTTAATCTTTTTCTACCTTTAGCTCTTCTTGCTGCTAATACTTTTCTACCATTTGCAGTTTTCATTCTTGCTCTGAAACCGTGCACTTTAGCATGTTTACGCTTGTTTGGTTGATAAGTTCTTTTACTCATAAATCCTCCTTATTTTATATTTTATATATAAGCGTATGTATATTATACAACAAAAACATTTTTCTGCCTTAAAGGCTAATTAGTAATTTTTATACAAGCGCCTTAGCCTTAAAAGTAAAAATTTCACATTATTTAAAGCGTTTAATTTTGTTGCTAATTATTTAAATTTAATTATTGTATAATTTAAAATAAGATATAAAAAGAGGTAATAATGTTAAATTTAAAATATGTTTTATCAGCTGAAAACGAAGTTAGACAAAAGCTTTTAGATCGTGGTTTTGATATCAAAATTTATGACAAATTTGTTGAATTAGCGAAACAAAGAGGACACTTAATGTCTCAAGCTCAATTAAAGAAAAATGAGCTTGCTCAACTATCAAAACAATTTAGTAAATTAAAAGACAACCCAGAACAATTGGCAGAATTAAAAACACAAATTGCTCAAATTAAGCAACAAGAACATGATTTAAGCACTGAATCAGAAGCTCTAAATAGTCAAATTAATGAATTAATTTTACAAATTCCTAATATTGCTCTAGATGATGTTCCTGTTGGAAAAGATGAAAATGAAAACGTTGTTTTAATGACTAGAAATGATTTAGGTAGAGGTTTAGTTAAAGATGTTTTACCTCATTATGAAATTGCTAAGAAACTAGACATTATTGATATTGAAAGAGCTGTTAAATTATCTGGTTCTAGATATGTAATTTACAAAAATGCTGGTTCAAGGCTTGTTAGGGCTTTAATTAACTTCATGCTTGATTTACATCAACAAAAAGGGTATCAAGAATTTAATACACCTGTTATTGTTAAATCAAAAACATTATATGGTACTGGTCAATTACCAAAATTTAAGGAAGATTTATACAAACTTGAAGGTGCAGATGAGTATTTAATTCCAACAGCTGAAGTAACATTAACCAACATTTATAATGATGAAATTGTAGATTTAACAACCCCTTTTAAAGCAACTGGTTATACTGAATGTTTCAGATCTGAAGCAGGTAGTTCAGGTAAAGATACTAAAGGTATTTTAAGACAACATCAATTTAAGAAAATAGAATTAGTAAAAGTAACTACAGCAGAACAAGCTATCGAACAGTTTCAACTTATGTTGGAAGATGCTAAAGATGTATTAGAAAAATTACAAATCCCTTATCGAGAATTGCTTTTATGTACTGGTGACTTAGGTTTCTCATCAAGAAAAACAATTGACTTAGAATTATGACTTCCTTCTGAACAAAGGTTTAGAGAAGTTTCTAGTGTGTCTTATATGGGTGATTTCCAAGCTCGTAGAGCTATGATTAGGTATCGTTTAGATGATAAGAAAACTGAATATGCACACACTATGAATGGTTCGGCTTTAGCTGTAGATAGAGTTATTGCTTGTTTATTAGAACTTTATCAAAATCATGATGGTTCAATTACAGTTCCTGATGTTTTAGTTCCATATATGGGTGGTTTAACTGTAATTAAATAACAAAATAAAATCCTTGATTTTTATCAAGGATTTTTTAGTTACTGTTGTTGTTTTAATAAGTTATCAATATATTCATAATCAATGAATTGATTATATTCTAATTGGATATCTGGTTCAATTCCTTGTTCAGTAAATTGAATTTGGTTATTTTCATCTAATACAACTAAAGCATTGTTTGAACTTAGCTGGAAACTTGTTCCATCACTTAAAATTACCGGTAATATTGAACTCATTCCACCACCGGAAGTTCTACCGATTGTTTTAGCTAATTTATTATTTTTTAAAACCGCAGCAAATGCATTAGCTGCACTAAATGTAGCTTCAGATGTTAAAACATAGAATTTAAATTGCGTATATGAATCTAAATCATCTACTACACCATCTTTGTTGATATCAACTTTATAATTTTCAGTTGTTAACAAATCATCAGCAATATGATATTCGTATTTCTTGAACGTTTTGTTTGTAAAGAATCCTAAAATTCTATTTAGTACTTCTACACTCCCACCACCATTTTGTGACATATCTATTACAACATTTTTAACTTTTGGTGCGTTAGGTTTTAATTTAATTGAAGAATTATATTTTGCTGTTTTTTGACCTGTTTCCACTTCTTTGTTATGTGCTTGTATTCGCTCAAATGAGTCTTTAAATATTTCAAAAGTGTCTTGACTAGGATTGTTTAAATCTGATGTGAATGAACTTGTTTTTATAAAAGCTGTTTGTCCCTCTATAACTAGGTTTTTGGTATCATATCTGCCAAGTTCTCTATCAACATCTTTGCTTGCAGTATATAAAGCTCTATAAGCTATCGCAAACTTTTCACCTGCATGACCTGTGGATTTAAAACGTGTTGAATTTTTAATAAATTCAACTTTTTGTAATGGGGAAAAATAATAAGCTAAATTATGATAAACACTGTGCAATTCATCAAGTTTGTTTTCGATGATATCCAAATAAGCTTTAGCGTTATCAACAGGGTCTGTTGATAATAATAAAACTTTATTCGCTTGACCTATGAAATTATCAAAATCATCTATGTGTTTGATATTTTTAAGCCCGTATAAGTTCTCTAAAATAAATTTTAATTGATTGTAAACGCTTTGTCTATCTTCTACTGATGGTTTAGTTCTGTTTAATTTTGAAGTTTTAACTTGTTGAACCGTTTTACCTTGAATTAAGAAATTTACACCATAAACTTTGTCGCCGTTGTAGTAAAAATTGTAATAATTGTTGCTGCCGAAAATTAAATTGAACAGTCAAAAAGGTATATATATATCGTTTGAGTTTTCTTCGCGTGCAAAATACAGTTCAGCTCCATATTTTTGGAGATCATACTCTGTATTTTTGTTGTCTTTATTATCTTTTGACTCTATGGTCTTAATTACACCATCAAAATGTTTTGTGTCTTCAGGGTGTTCTGAGAAGAAAAACAATTTACTATCAGTAGCAATAATTTTGTTTTCAAGCGAATCAATAATAAATTTTCTCTTTTCATAACCGTTATGACCAATTTCAAACTCATAAATTGTTGGTTTAACTCTTGTCATGGTTATATCGTTTTTGTTTAACAACCCTCTGAATAAGCCGTCAACAGGTTTACCTTTGATAAACGAAAGCGCGTCGTTTAATTTGATGTAAAAATCATGTTTATCATTTACTTTATATAAATCTATTGATGATTTTGTAAATCTTTTGCCTTGATCTGTATTCACAAACGGAATTGTTGTTTTTTGGAGTTTTGAAACAACAAAAGTTGATCTGGCTTTTTCATCTCTCTTTTCAATAAATTGATCTAATAATGGTTTATTATCAATTTCTTTTTCTGTTACATCGGTTGTAGTTGTGTCGCTAGAATTAGTTTTTGAAGTATCGCTTTCTGATTCTGTCGCAGGTTTCAGATCTTTGCTTGTATCACTAATAGCATTATTGTTAATATATGTTCCTGGGTTAGCTTCTGTTCCTGGGTTAGCTTCTGTTCCTGGGTTAGCTTCTGTTCCTGGGTTAGCTTCTGTTCCTGGGTTAGCTTCTGTTCCTGGGTTAGCTTCTGTTCCTGGGTTAGCTTCTGTTCCTGGGTTAGCTTCTGTTCCTGGGTTAGCTTCTGTTCCTGGGTTAGCTTCTGTTCCTGGGTTAGCTTCTGTTCCTGGGTTAGCTTCTGTTCCTGGGTTAGCTTCTGTTCCTGGGTTAGCTTCTGTTCCTGGGTTAGCTTCTGTTCCTGGGTTAGCTTCTGTTCCTGGGTTAGCTTCTGTTCCTGGGTTAGCTTCTGTTCCTGGGTTAGCTTCTGTTCCTGGGTTAGCAGAATTCTTTGGATTTTTTGGTGTTTTATCAATTATTGGTTTTGCTACTTTTTCATCATTATTTCGTTTGTTTTTTGGATTTTCTGTTTTTATATCTTTGTTACTTTCAGATTTTAAATTAACACACGATGTTGAAATAGTTGTCAAAACTGTTGTTGACGACAAAATTAATAATATACCTTTTATTTTTGTTAATTTATTCATAATGAAATTATATTCTTATAAATTTGATTTCTAGTTTATTAATAAGTTTTAAAAAACAAAAAACACTCATAAAGAGTGTTTTATAATTCTTTGATAATTCTTTCAAATTGTTTTTTAACAAAATCATTTTCAGAAAGTTTAGAAAGGTAATCCGAAACTTCTTCATAGTCTATTTTTAAAAACTTTTTTAAAAAATTCTTTTTCTCTTAAAATGACTGTTTTTTTAGGTAAATAACAATTTTCTTTCTTTTTCTTATCATTGAAATAAAACAAAATAGGTTTTATATTTTCCTTATCTTTTACATCAAATTCTTCGATTAAACAAGAATAAGTTCTTATAAGCTTTTTATTTATGTTTATAAATTTACCAGTATCATGATCATCATTATATTTAATTTCTAAATAATAAATTTCATTTGAGATTTTATTTTTAAAAAGTAAATCAACATCCTGCATTGTTTGATGTGAATTTTCAGGATAATTTATCGAATTTAAAACCAGTGTCTGCTGTAAATTAGAAAATTCGTATTCGACATTAGATTTAACAGTCGTTTGTTTGTTGATATATTCATCAATTATTTTTTCATTTAAGTTATTTAGTTTAAAACTATTATTTCTTTTATTGCTATATTTTTTAATAATTTCATATCTACCATCTAGTTCTAAAAGTTTCGTTATAAATTCTTCAATAAAATTACCAAATTGAATATTGATGCTTTGTAATAAACCAGCCAAAATTCTGTATTTTTTAGGTATTATATGAACTTTTTTATCTTGTTTGCGCACTATTTCAACTACTTTTTGTGTCAATACTTTTTCATTCAATATTTTTAAAATTCGTTCTTCAACTCATTTTGTAAAATTGTCATTATTCATTACAGTTATCACTTTCGTAAATAAATCTTAAATCATTCAATGGAATAAATTCACCTTTATAGTAGACATAAAAGTAATCTCAACCATTGTGATTAATTTTATTTAGTTTTTTAGCACTCATTTTATGAATCGATAGTTTGTCTTCATCGTCAGAAACATGACCATTCTCTAGTACAAAGCATTGAGATTCTTTGTTTTTAGAAAATAATTCTTGTTTTATTTTTAAATAACCTTTATGAATTAATTCTTGCATCGAAACTTTAGGTGGTTTTTTCTCTAATGTTAATTGGTTTATGTCGTTTAACTCTGCTTCCACTTCATCTAATCTTTTTTGAGCTGCTTCAATATATTTTTGTTCTCTTTCTATTCCTACGAAATTTCTACCTAACTTTTTAGCAACAGCACCTGTAGTTCCTGTTCCAAAAAACGGATCAAAAACAATATCATTAGGTTTTGTAGAAGCTAAAATAATTTTTTCTAGTAATGCTTCTGGTTTTTGAGTTGAATGAAGTTTTTTGCCGGTTGCATCCTTTAATCTTTCATTTCCAGTGCATAAAGGTATTTCTCAGACTGATTTTTCTTGCTTATTATTATTTAAATGCTTCATTGTTTTGTAATTAAAGGTAAACTTGGTTTTCTTGCTTTTTGATGCCCATATCATTGTCTCATGAGCGTTACAAAACCTAGTTCCTGCGAAATTTGGAACAGGATTTGATTTATGTCAAATGATGTCATTTAATATTCAAAAATCAAGATTTTGCATAAAATAACCTAATCTATAAATGTTTTGGAATGAACCAATTACACAAATTGTTCCATCTTTTTTTAATATTCTTTTACATTCATTTAACCATTTTATGCTGAAGTCATCATATTCTTTAAAACTGTTAAATTTGTCTCAATCATCATCAACACCACTAAATTTTTGTCCGCCAACTCTTAAAAGTTCACCTTCTGTTTGCATGAAGTATGGTGGGTCAGCAAATATAAAATCAAAAGATTCGTTTGGAAGTTTTTTCATTTCTTCTACAGAATCTCCGCTAATTATTGTGTTTAAAATATTTTTTTTCATTTTATCCTTAATGAGTACTTGTTGTTTTAATTATAGCAATTAAATTTTGTTGAATTATTTTGCCGGACTCAAAAACACTCAAAATGAGTGTTTTTTCTTTATTTTTCTATTTTGTAATATGTTGAGTTAATGAATATAACATCGCCACCTCTTAATTTAGCACTTCTGCCAGCTGGTACTTTATCGTTAATTAATATAGTATTTGTTTCTAAAAAGTTTTTGGAAGCACCACCTGTATCAATTAATCCTATAACTTTTAAAAATTGGCTTAATTTAATGTGATCATCTTTAATTTTAAAAGTCATTTTAATACCTTCTTAAAGGTGTAATAAACTGAATGTGGTTTTTGTCACTTTCAGATGAAATTAAAACTTTGTCAGCATTTTCTGAAATAAATATATTAATTAGCCCAGGGTTTAATACACTAGCTGCTTCTTTTACATAGTTGTAATTGAAATCAATTTCTAAACCATAACCTTTAACTATTTTTAATCCGTTTGTATTTGATGTACCGGTTCCAAGCTCAGGAATTTCATAGTTTAGATTTAATTCATTTTCAGAAAAATTAAATGCCATCTTTTTGTCTTTTTCATTTGTGTAGAATAAAGCTTTATTTATTGTTCTAATTAGTTCATCTCTATCAATTTGATAATGACGTGAGAATTTGGTTTGTAATAATCCTTGAATTTGAATTGGTTCAGCTTTGTTTAAAACTACTCAAACTGTCGTATCTTCATAAATGATACCAATTCTTGATTTAGTGAAATAAATTCCCACGTTTTCAGGTGCATCTTTTGTAATAATTTTCTTTAAGTTTTTAGCATCAATAACTATGTTTAAATCAATTGGTTGGTCAATGAACAATAATTGAGTAGATAGTCTATAAGAGTCAGTAGCAACAAAACGAATTGCATGTTTGTTATCTTCTGTATGTAAATAGTGTAAGTTTATACATTTATAAATTACTGAAATTAATTTATCGCTTGTTTGAGTGGTTGATATTGAAACATCAGAAACAATTTTTTCAAATTCTTTCGAATTGATTTGAAGTGGATTTTCTGGTTCATCAAATGAAATTTGAGGATATTCAGAAGCATCTATTTTAGTTAAAGTAAATTTAGTTGTTCCTTCATAAATATCAATTAAATTTCCTTTTGTTTCGAATGTTACAAATTTATCGAATTTCTTAATTATATTTTTAAGAATGTTAGCGTTTATTAAGACACTACCTTCTCTTGTTACTTTAACTGATGTTTCATCAACTTTTACTCTTTTTTTAGCACCCATAATAGATGAAGCCCCAACAAGAGTTAGATATTCATTATCGATTGAAAAATTAATACATCTAAAAGTTGGATATGTATCACTACTATCTATATAGTTTGAAATAAATTCAACTAAATGTTCAATTTTGTTTTTTGAAATTTGAAATTTCATATTTTCTCCAAATAAATATTAATAATATAGATTGTTAATATGTTAAATTTAAGCAAAAAGTTAAAATTAAGCCTGTTTTTAAGCCAAAAATTAACTTTTTCTTAAATTTCAATATGTGAATTAAATTCTTAATAAGTGTTAATAAGTCTAAATAAAATCAATTTTAGATCTTAGTTCATTCACAACTATATTAAGTGATTCTTTGTTTTCTTCGTTCTTTTTAAAAACGTTAAGAATTGTTGCGTGGTCTTTTTGCAGTATTTTTCCTATTTCAACAGATGAAATATCTTTGAAATAAATTTTTATCATATGGACAGCTGCTCAACGGGCAACTACGATTTCTTTTTTTCTTGATTTTCCGGTGATATCTTTCGTAGTGATTTTGTAATATTTAGCAACTTCTTTTAAGATAGTTTCCGGCTTGGCTTTTTCTTTTTCAGTAACATAATCTACAAGTATATTCTTAACAACATTTAAGACAACATCTTTGTCGCTTGATTTGATTTTTTCACGATAAAAACCAAGTCTTTTTATTGCGCCAATTAAAGTGTTTAAGCTTTTGGTTGTACTTCTAGCAATGTACTTAATTGCTTCTTCACTAAAGTCGTTTTCATCTAAGTTCTCACTAGGTAAAAAAGCACATAAAAGCTTTTTATAATCATTATAATTAGGCTCTAAAAGACGTGTTTGAAAACCAGATGAAATGCGTGAAATAATACGGTCATGAAAATTCTTAGAAATTTCTTTTAAGTCTTTCTCACTGGTGATTATGGTTATTTTACCTTCAAAAATACGATCATCTAAAATCTTAAAAATTAAGTCTTTTGTAGCTTTTTTGTTACCTTCTCCAAAAACATGAAAATCATCAAAAAATAAATAGTCATATTCTTTAACTAAGCTATTTGTTAACCTATCTATAACATCAGTTCTATTGTCTTTCATGTAAGAAGTAACTTGGTTTGTAAAATCGATTGGTTTAATAACAAAAACAGATTTTCCTTTTGAAACTAATTCGTTTTCAAGGGCTGAAATAATATGTGTTTTTCCATGCCCTGATTTACCTGAAATGAAAAGAACATTGTGTGAATATTCATTATTAATTATTGATTGAATAATTTCATAAACTTCACTATTAAAATGACAATTTATATAGTTGCTAAAAGTTTTTGTTTTATCTAAATCTTTTTTGATAGATGAAAGATTTATTTTTTTAGTTACAGTTATGCTTTTAACAACTTTTTGTGTTTCTTTTTGAGCTTGAACTGTTAATTCATCAACTAAAGTGTAAGTATAGTCTCTACCAAGAACATCGAAAACAGCTTTTTCAAAAAATTCATTGTTGTTTTTTTTGAAATCAGCTAGATTTGGATAGGGTTTCTTTATAAAAATAACAATATTTTTATCTTCGATTGTTAAAACTTTTAATTTTTTAAAAAAAGTATTAAATAAAAAAGGATCTCTAATCTCAGATTTAAAATACTGAATTAATTGATTTTCTTTAACATTTAAATTAACCTCTTCAGGTGTGGGAGGTTTTTTATTTAGCGTGTTATTCATAACTAAATTTTATACACTTTTAATAATATAAATTTTAAAACTATTAATAAATAAGTAATTTACAATTAATTAACAGTGTAATTCACAGTTTTTAGCACTAAAAAATAGAGTTTTTATAACTTATTAACAAATGTGAATAAATATTTTTTAAAGTTGTTAATAACTAATTGATATTAATTAAAATAAAGTTGTTAATAAGCCTGTGAATAAATCAGGTGCAAAAAATACAAATATTAACTAATTATTACACTTATATTTTTTAAATATCTTATAATTTATATTATGAATACAGTTAATGAAAATGGTTTATTTATTCAAAAAATTAAAGGTGGAAAAGATGAAGGCTGAGCCTTGTTTTTGTTTAAAACAGAAGAAAATGTAACATACAGGGTTTATATGACAAAAAACTTTCCAAATTTAAGAATGAGATATAAAGTAACATTAAATCAAAACGATAAAGGTAGTTGAACATTAAATTCATTTACTCCTATAATCGAAGTTAGAGAAATTAATTGAGAAGATCAATTTACAAAAATACCAAATATCGGAAAATTATCAGCAGCTAAGCTTAACAAAGCTTTCGGTAAAGATATTTTCAGAATGGTTGACGATTTAGAAAAATATAAAGAAAAACTTCTAGAAGTAATAAAAGAAAGCCAAATAGAATCTATAAAAATGTATTACGATGAAAAAAGAGATTTAATCAACGGTTTGATTGGATCAGAAAAAAATTCACAAAGTCACTTAGAATTTTTCTATGCCAACAGTTTACAAGAAACAATTTTGCCAATTTTAGACAAAATACACGAAGGCCAAGACATTAATTATGTAACTCATTATAAAACCAACAATCCATATATTTTAATTAACGATGAATACATAGGTTTTATGGAAGTTGTTGACAGATTTGCTCTTTCTTTAGGGTGAAAAAATGACTGTTTTTATAGATATGAAGCTTATTTTTTAAATCGAATGAAGTTTTATGAAAATTACAATTCAACTCTGATCAGAATTGATGTTGTAATGAAAGATGTTCAAGACTTTTTTCAAGACCTAAATCAAGATATAGAAAATGAATATATTAATTTAATGTTGCAAAATGGTTCATTAACACTAACCGATCAAGAAAATTTAAAAGTTACTAGAACGGCACTTTTAAACAAAGAAAAATTCATAGCAAAAAAATTATTAAATATACAAAAAAATAAACCTACAATTAGCTTAACAAGTGAAACTAATTCACAACTTCACGCTCTTACTCCGCTTCAAAAAAGAGCTTATTCAAACTTTATAAATGAAAATGTATCAATTATTTCAGGTGGTCCTGGAACTGGTAAAACATTTATTATTAAGCATATTTTTGATACTCTTAAATCTAATAAATTAAAATCAGAAGTTGATTATGCGATTTTAGCTCCAACTGGTAGAGCTGCAACAAATATAGCTTCAAAATCAAAGGCTAAAGTTAAAACAATTCATAGTTTATTGCAAATAAAAGACACAAAAACAGCAGTACCTTATGATGTTTATGATAAGTTAAAAGATTTAAAAATATTAGTTATTGATGAGTTTTCAATGGTTGATGTAAATCTATTAGAAAAATTACTTAAAACATGTCCTAGTGTTGAAAAAATCGTCTTAATTGGCGATAAAGATCAATTGCCAGCAATTGGACCTGGTGATTTATTAAATGATTTAATCAATTCTGAAAAGTTTCCGACTGTAAAATTTGAAGAGTTTTTTAGAAGTGATTCACAAACAATTTGAAAACATTTTAGTTCAATAAAAAACAAAAAAATGCCTGAATTTGAAAAAGGTGTAGTTGATTTAGTTGTATCAAATCCACAAACATTTAAAGAAGATATATTAAACATCTTTGAAAAGAAAGTTGAAAAATACGATATTAAAAATACAATGTTGATTTGCCCTGTAAACAAAGGTGAATTAGGATTGGATAAACTTAATCCATTAATTCAAGAAAGAATTAATCCGGACGGTAAAGTTATTTATGAAAGCAACAGAAAAACACAAAAAATAACTTTTAAAATTGGTGATAAAGTTATGCAACTAGAAAACAGGATTGCTGATGATATTTGCAACGGTGATATTGGTTTTATTAAAGATGTTATTTACTCAAATAAAAAGACAAAAGATAACAAACAACAAATTGACAAAATTATTGTTAGTTATGAAAGACCTGATGCTCCAAACAAAGAAATTTCATATACTAAAAATGAGTTTGAAAGAGAAGTTAAGCTTTCATATGGTTCAACAGTTCACAAGTTCCAAGGTTCTGAAATTGCTTCAGTAATTTTTGTGGTTCATCCTGACTATTCAGGTATGTTAAAACAAAACTTAATATATACAGCAACTTCCAGAGCAATTAAGAACTTAACAATTATTACTATAAGTCCTGAGTTTTATATTCAAAAATGTTTAGATGTAGACAAAACTAATAATAAAATAGAAACTAATTTAAGAAAATTTTTAGTAGATTAGAGGTTGTATGAAATTAATAGTAGGACTAGGGAATCCTGGAGAAAATTATAAATACACAAGACATAACGCTGGTTTTTTAGCTATTGATAAAATATGTGAAAAACTAAATGTAGAACTTAATAAATCTAAATTTAATGGTATTTATGCGAAGGTAGATGATTTAGTTATAGCAAAACCCTTAACTTACATGAATGAGTCAGGAACATTTATTCAAGCTTTATGTAACTTTTTCAAAATTCAACCAGATGATGTTTTAGTAATTCATGATGAAAAAGACTTTCCTTTAGGAAAAAGTGCTATCAAAATAGGTGGTAGTGGTGGAAGTCATAACGGTGTTTTAAGTGTTATTAAACACTTAGGAACTGAAAACTTCAAACGTTTAAAAATAGGTATTACAATTCCATTTGAAGGTCAATTAAGAGATTTTGTGTTAGGAAAATTTAGCGACACTGAGCTAAAGGTTTTAAATGAAGTTTTAAATAGCGCAGCTGAAGCAAGTATTTCTTATGCATTCAATGATATTTATGCAGTAATGAACAAGTTTAATTCTAAGCACAAAGGATAATGAAAAAATATTTATTAGCAATTAGCGGTGGCCCTGACAGTATGTATTTATTGAATAAGTACAAAAATAAAGATATTGTAGTTGCCCATGTTAATTACGGAATAAGAGAAGATGCAGAATTAGACACTAAAATAGTGTCTGATTTTTGTATAAAAAATAATATAAAATTTGAGATTTTAAGACTTCAAAAAACAGATTTTAAAACAGGTAACTTTCAAGATTGAGCTAGAGAACAGCGTTATGATTTTTTTAAGAGAATTTATAAAAAATATAATTGTCAAACTCTTTTAACAGCACATCATTTAGATGACTTTTTCGAAACAGCAATGATGCAAAAAAATAGTCAAAGAAAAGCTTTATTCTTTGGTATTAAACAAAAAAACATAATAAAAAATATGATAATCGAAAGACCGCTTATTAAGATGTTTAAGTCTCAAATTCTAAGAAAATGCATTAAATATCAAATACCTTTTAACGATGACTATACAAACTTTCAAACAACTTATCAAAGAAATATAATAAGAATGAATTATAAAAACAAATTTATTCAAAAAAATTCAAAATTTGGTGTTTTAAATTTAGAAACATTTTTTTGAAAATTAAAGAAAAACAAATTCAAAAACAATTTTTAATTTGACAAAATAGCCGATTTAGTCAAGACACTTTTAAAAATTTAAAAAATAAACAAGAATTAATTTTTATGTTTATTAATCAGCATTTTGAAAAAATCAATCTATCAAAAAAGAAAATAAATTCAATCATTGATTTTGTTTTGTCAAATAATAGAACAAGCAATTTTTTACTTAAAGAAAAAACGCATTTAAGGAAAATCAAAGGAAAAGTTCAAATTTAGTATTAATTTACACCACAAAAATGAAAAAATACAATTTAACCCCTGTTTTCTGGGGGTTTTAATTAAACAAATTAATATATAATTAATTTATTAATTATATGAAAGGAGAAAGAGTGAATTCAAATAAAAAAAGAAATTGAAGCTATATCATAACAGCAATTTTTGCGCTTGTTATAATAGCGGTAATTCTTTACATCTTTCTTAAAGATTTAAATGCACCAAGTGTTATAACTTCAACAAAGCTTATTAAAATTGTAAATGGTGAAGAAGCCAATACAGTTTTAAAAGAAATTAAGTTTAATCCTTATAACAATTTAATAACAGGTGCTTATGAGACTAATGGAAGCAATATTAAATTCCAATTAGCAGGTAGTCTAGGCTTTCTAGATACACTGCAGTCAGGGTTTGGTGAGAAATTAAATTCAATTAATGGAATTTTAATTGATAGTACTTCAGCACCGCAACCTGGTTTCTTCTCACAATACATTCTTCCTTTCTTACCAACAATATTATTTATTGCGCTAATGCTATTCTTATTCAGATATCAAACAAGAATGATGTCTGGAAGAGGTGGTGGTGGAATGTTCGGTGACGAAAATCCAGCACAAGTAGTTAAGTCAGATAAAAAATTCTCAGATGTTGCAGGAAATAAAGAACCAATTGAAGAAATTAGTGAAATAGTAGATTATTTAAAAAATCCTAAAAAATACGAAATTTCAGGGGCAAGAATGCCAAGAGGTATTTTATTAGGTGGTCCTCCTGGTACTGGAAAAACTTTATTAGCTAAAGCAACAGCAGGTGAAGCTGATGTTCCTTTCTTCTTTGTATCAGCATCTAACTTTGTTGAGTTATTTGTTGGTATGGGAGCTAAAAGGGTTAGACAAGTAATTGAAACAGCCAGAAAACATGCTCCAGCAATTATTTTTATCGATGAGCTTGATGCAATTGGTAGAACACGTGGAAGCGGAATTGGTGGTGGAAATGATGAACGTGAACAAACCTTAAACCAACTTTTAGTTGAAATGGATGGAATTAAAGAAAATTCAGGTTTATTATTTGTAGCAGCCACAAACAGAACAGACGTTTTAGATCCAGCTTTAACAAGACCTGGTCGTTTCGATAGAGTTATTACAGTTGGTTTACCAGACGTTAAAGAACGTGAAGCAATTTTAAAATTACATGCTAAAGGTAAACGTTTCGCTGAAAAAGTAACTTTTGCAAACATAGCAAAAAGAACACCTGGATTTTCAGGTGCTCAATTAGAAAACGTTATTAATGAAGCGATTTTATTATCAATTAGAGAAAAAACAACATTAATTACACTTGAACAAATTGATGAAGCGATTGACCGTGTAATGGCTGGTCCAGCTAAAAAATCAAGAACAATCACGCAGGAAGAATTAACACTAGTTGCTTACCACGAAGCAGGACATGCTGTAGTTGGTATTAATGTTCCAGGCGGAAACAAAGTGCAAAAAATTACAATTATTCCACGTGGACAAGCAGGTGGATATAACTTAATGATGCCTGAAAATGAAAAGTACAACTACACTAAACAAGAGCTTTTAGCTTCTATTGCAAGTTTTATGGGTGGTAGAGCTGCTGAAGAAATTGTTTATGGAAAAAGCCATATAACAACAGGTGCAGCAGATGATATTAGCAAAGCCACAACAATAGCTAAAAGAATGGTTACTGAATTTGGTATGAGTGATTTAGGTCCAATTAAATATCAAGAAGAAGAAGGTTCACCATTCTTAGGAAAAACCCTCGCAACAGCTTCTGGAATTTCAAATGAACTAAACCATGAAATCGATTTAGAAGTAAGAAAAATCATTTTAGAAGCTAAAGAATTAGCTGTTAAAACAATTGAAGAAAATATGGAATTATTGGAATTAATCAAAACATTGTTACTAGAAAAAGAAACAATTGTTTCTGAAGAAATCCAATATATCGCTAAACATTTAACACTTCCACCAGATGATATGGAAGAAGAAATTGAACAAGCTAAGCCTTTATCAGTTGATGAATTAATTGAAGCAACTAAAGAAAAATCACAATCAAAATCTGAAAGTCAAAATAAAAAAGAACCCTTAAATTCAGAGCTGAAAGAAAATTTGTAATTAAGGCAAAAGTTAATAATACGACTTTTGCCCAAAAACCCAACAGAAGAATTAAAAACACAAGAAAACAAAGATTTAATTCAAAATAATGTTTAAAAATTAACAACACCCAAAGGTGTTGTTTTTGTTTTGTCACTACAATTTTGCAGATTTTTGACACATAGCAAATTTGTTAAAAATCTTTATAATTATTAATAATTATAAAGAAGCAGATTGGAGGAGACTATGAAGCATCTTTTTAAAGAAGTTTTTAGGTCATTATTCAAAAACAAAGCTACTGTAGCCGGATTAACAATTCTGGTGTTTTTAACATCTGGAATTTTTACATTATTACACGATACTGCTAAAGCGATGAAACAACAGTATCAAACAATTAAGAATAAATCAATAGCACATGATATTACTGTTGATTTAAACCTTCCAGCAAATGGGAACGCATACAACGACGGATACTACATTAATGGCTTAGTCCAATCTGATTCTTTACCTAGCGCATATAACAAACCATTAAACTATGTTGATGGACCAAATTATAAAGAACTTGCAAATGTAATTGATTTAAAACAAATTACAGATTCTTTTTTACCATTAAGTCATTTTGTTGATAAGGAAAAATTTAAAAATAAATATATTAAAAGACAAGATTTTGTCCAACTATATTCAAATTATGATACTGACAACAATAACAGTAGTTTAATTACTTTAAATTACGATGAACCAGCAAAAATATTTGAAACAAAAACAAATTATGTAATGGATCTGTATGTCAAAGATATGCTTGGAAATTACAAGAATGATACAGAAACAATTACAATCAACAATCAAGACACATTTAGGTTAGACAAAACATACAACTTAAGTGATATAGCTTATATTTCAAGTTCTGAAAATATTAAAGTCATTTTATCTCAACTATCTTCATTGTTTATTAACACAGTAACTAAAGAAGCTACATTTGACTTAATTAAAGGTCAGCAATGAAAATTAACTAATCCAGTTTTCACAATTATGCCTGATCAAATTGCTAAACTATTAGGTTTTAAAAAGTATGAAAACAATGAAAATATTTTTGTTGTTGATAAAAACACAACACCTTTTTTAATCGATATTAATTCAAATGATTCAACAGCAGATTTTATTACTAAAAACTTAAGGCAAGATATTCCGTATTCAAACTTATTTGAAGAAGAATTCAAAACAGCTGATAAAAACATGAAATTCACTTTTGAAATAGGTCAGAAATATAACCTGCCAACAAAGTGAGCCGCAAAGCAAGAGAAAATCACATATTATCAAAGGAAAGAATATAAAACAACCTTTGATGATCAATACAAAAACCTGTGAGAAGGTTCATATTCAACTTTCATGACTGAAATTGAAAACACCTCTCAATTTGATGAATTCAAAAAGTTTACATATTGAAACAAAAGTATTACAACTTATCTAAAAAGATTTAATTCCAATGGTGAATTAAAAGATGACAGGGAATTTGTCAATGAAAGTACACCTGTTGTATCTATGCAAGAGGTTAATCAAGTTAAACTACACTTAGCTCGCCGTGAAGACCAATATGGTTTTAGTGAACAAGATAATTACAAAAAACAAAGCTTAATCGAAGAACTTAAAAAAGCTAGATTAAGAACTTCAGTTTATTTACACTCAAACAATACAATTGTTAATGACAATGTAAAAAATGAATTAAATAGATTAATTGAAGCATTAAATGTTGATTCACTTACAACCCAAAGTTCTTTAGATCAACTTTTAGATACTTTTAATTGATACATTAGTTCAGTTAAAAATGCTTTTGCTTCAAATGGTGTGGAAAATCCAATTGATTTACCAATTATTAATTTAACCAATTTTGCAAAAATTCCTGATTTTGACAGTTATATGACAGGAAACAAAGGGAAAACAATTGCGGAAATTGAAGGGCTTAGTCAACCTGTTGCTAATTCAGATTACTTAAAATTAACAAACAAAAACATTAAAGAAGAATTCTTAAACAAAATTAAAGATGGTGCAGCTGATGTTGTAAAGAAAAGTATTTATGAATACATAATTAAATCTAAGGACCAAAACGGTTTGGGAATTAGTCCAAAGAATGTCGGAATTAAACAAACAATTACTGTTGATGCTTTTGATTCAGACAGTAATGAAAAATTTGTATTTCACTTCGTTAATGTCGGAGACAGTGAAAGAAAAATTAATGGTATTGAAAATAACATTAACAAACTAGTTAATGAAGAAATAAATGAAATTGATGGAAACTTAAACATTAATTCTGTTTCTAAAAATCTAGGGGATTTCTTCAGAACCAAACAACTAGAACCATATGTTTCAAAAGTTATTTTAGATAATGTTGCTATTAACATATCACCAGACACGAATTACATTAAGTTGGATTATGAATATGTCGATATTGAAAACACAGATTTTGAGAAAAATAAAACAACTTGAACTTATGGTGCAAAAATTTATAAACTATCACATTGAATAGTTAATAAACCACAAAATGAAATAACAGAACATGAAGCTAATAATTTTGCTAATTTAGCTTTAACTGTGACTAACCCACTTAAAAAAGAATTTTTAATTTTAGAACCAGTTTACAATGAATTAGAAAATAAAATTACTCACTACAGAAATGTTAGCTGAACTAATTCTGGTGATAAAAAAGGTGTAACTGAAGAAAATGCAAAACAATTTGCCAACAGCGTTTTAACAAATGATTATTTATATTCATTTTTAAAACAAAACAATTTAACTTTAAAAGCGACATTAAATCCTAATGGTTGAGTTGAAAAGAGTAATCAATTTAAAAACTCAGTTTATGTACCATTCGGTTATAGAGCGCCGCTAACTGATGTTGTTAACGAAGCTTTATCACAAGGGACTTTGAAAAAAGCTGTTGAAAATATTCAAATTAATTTACTAAATACTGATTTAGTAAAAGTTGGATTTTTAACTAAAGACATGGTTTATGCTTTAACAGATTCGGTTGATTATAGTTTTGAGGTAAATAATTTTGCTAAAGTTTTTTCATCAGGTGAAATTAATTTAAATGTTTTACCTAAATTACTACTTGATGGAATTTACCATTTAGCACATAATCCGCAAGGGGATTATGTAAGAAAAATCTTAGACAACTTATTTAGAATTGCTAAAGAGCTGATTTTAGAAAAACAAACTCTTGAAGAACAAAAAACTTATTTAAAAGAAGAAATTGAAAAAATATTCAAAGTTTATGAGCTTATTTCAGGAACAGATTTAACTAACTTTGTTTTACCAATTACCTTAGTTAAATTTGCAAAAGACCCAGTTGTGTTTATTGACTCAATTATTGCAATCATTAACTCAATTGATTTTGTTAAATTTAGTGATTTATCATACGAGTTTTTTGATAACTACTACTTAAAACCAGCATTTGAAGATGATCCTAAATGAATTAGAAAATTAAGTTTAAACGAGATTTTACTTTGATTCTTAAAATCGATTGACCAAGAAGCATTTAAACAAGGTTTAAAAGGTGTTTTAAATAATATTGATTTGACATTCTTAACAGATAATCAAGACACAGCCAATCCATTAATTTCCCTTTTCCAAAACATAAGCCCACTTTTAAAAGAACTTATTAAACAAATTAACAGTTATAGAGAACAAGACCAAGTGGCCTATCAAAATGTTATTGATGGACTAAATTACTTCATTAATGCATTCGATTTAAACATTTTTATTGAAACTCTAGAATCAAAATTAAGAATTGAAAAATTTACTGAAACAGCAACTGTTTATAATAGTGTTATTGATTCAAAAGTGTTAAATACAAGATATAACGCAGCTGGTGCTCTTTCATCATCTGACTTTATTTATGCGTTGCTTAAATCATTTTTTACCTTACCTGGTTCAAACAGAACATTCAAAAATGAATTAATCAAAATGTTAAACCTTTCAAGCAAAGGTTCAAGCATTAAAATTAAAGAAGATTTATATTTAACAATTCCATCAGCTGATCCAAATAAATTGGACTATTTTGACTTAGTTAATGCTATTTCAAATTCGGCGACCGTTACAACTGACACCACAACAAATACGGTTAAGTCAACAAAATCATTATTTGAGAAAACTTATGATTTTATTTACTTTTATTTATATCTTCTAACAGAAGAGAAAGTAAATGAAATTAACTTTAAAACACTAACTGACGAACAACGTCAACCAGCATTTTTAATGTTTAATTTAGATGAAAATAGTCCAACTGCAATAGATAAAGAAACAGCGATTTCGACATTAAAAGAATGGAAAAATCTTTTTGATTTATTTATTACAACAGAAGCCGCTCCAACTTTAAAAGAAAATCAAACGCTAGGTAATTTATTTGAGTTTTATGCAAGTTTTAAACCTAGTCAAACAAATGGTATCTGAGACTTAATCAGAGGTGCACTAGATAAATTTATTAGGTTTAATTCAAATAGTCCTTATGATGCTGTTTCTTATGGATATCCTGTTTATGCATTTTGATTAAGCATTTTTGAACCTACAAATGAAACTACTATAGAAGAAAGAATTAATTTTGCAAACGCATTATTAGAACTAGCTAATAAACCAGAAACAGTTGAAAGTTTTAATAGTTTTGAATTGTTCCAACCAGCAGCTCAAAATATTGTGGCTAGTGATTCAACTGGTTTTGGAGTATCTCGTTCATTGGCTAATCCATATGCTATGAGAGATTTATTCTTTGCAAAAGATAGAAATAATTCATACCTAAATACTGATTTACAGAATTTAGTAAATAATAATTCTAAATTTACTGAATTTGTAAATAAAAACTCATTAGAAATTACAAAAGTATTTTCATACATTGCAAGTTCTAATGCTTTTGATAGTTTTAGAAAATTAAATCCAAAAAATAATCAATTTGAAAATGCTACAGAATATTCTGGTTATGCTTTAAAATACCAAAACATCTATTCTGTAATAATAAACAACTTAATTAACGGTGTGTTTACAAATCCGTTGTTAGCTAAACATTATGAAACTATTGACAAGATTCTTTCATCAGAAAATCCACAATTCAATTTAAGTGCTTTAGGTATTTCTGAAGCTTTAATATCACCTGCTCTAGCCACAAGAAACCCACAATTATTAGTTTGATTATTAACAGACACTAATAATATAGGGGAAAAAGGTGTTGATAATGCCAATATTGCTTACTTAATTTCAAACAAATTAATTGATTTTAGTAAGTTGTTAAATGAAGGTGAAGAAAAAACTTATGAAGTAATTAACTCACTTTTAAAACCAGTTGTTAAAGTCCCTACATTTGAAAAAGATTTAACTTTCCAAATTGCTTTAGACAATGACATAATTATTAATTGACTTGATAAAAATAAAAACAATAGTACTGATTTTTCACCGTTTGGTGTTAACTTAATCGATGTACTATATAAAGCAATCAACACTGTAACGGGGATTAATAAACTAGAAACTGCTTTAAAATTTGACGAAATAGGTTCTTATGTTGCTAAAGCAAATTATGCTTGATTAGTTAAAAATAATAAAAAAGTTTATACAGGTAAATTACCTGAAAACCCTAACACAATGCTTGCTTTAGTTAATTCATTGCCTAATGATTACAAAATAAATGTCAATGGTTCAGATTTTATTATTATTGGTGATGATTTAACTTATGACAACATTTATCCAGTTATTGATGAATTAAACCTACAAGTTAATACAAAATCTCAAGCTGTTTTATATGTAAACAACCAAGGTTTTGACAGAATTAAACAAGCTTATGTAGGAAATGTTGTAAAAGAGTATTTATTAATCAAAAATACAAAAGATACTAACTTAACAAATGCTGAGTTAAAAAACACATTAAACAACGAAGTTCAAAACTTATCAAAAGATAAAACAGGATTCCAAAGAGTTTATTTAGATGATGAACTCGATGGACTAAACCCTGAAAGAAGTATTAGAATAACAGCAATTAAAGGGTTAATAAAAGCAGTTGATTATGTAGCTAAAATATTACTATCAATATTAATTACGCTTGTATCAATTTCGATTATTTTCATTATTAAACGTTATATTTCAAACAAAAATAAAGTTATTGGTATTTTAGTCGCGCAAGGTTATACACCACTTCAGATAGCTTTATCTATGACTGTATTTGCTTTCTTTACGATTGTTGTAGGTGATTTAACAGGATATTTAGTGGGATTCTTATTACAATCTCAAGGAATAAGAATTCTGGAAAATTACTGAACTGTCCCAGTTCAAACGTTAAACTTTTCACCGTTTTCATTAATAGTCAACATAGTCATTCCACTAACAGCGATGTCAATTTTAATTATTGTTGTTTCACTACACTCACTAAGACATAAATCAATTGATTTAATGAGTGGAATCACAGAAATTAAAATTGGTGAAATGCAAAAAAGATATTCAAAACTATTTAAAAACAAAACATTAAGGCTCGCTTTACAGCTTCACTTGGATATAATAGTTTCTGAAAATTAGTGTCATTTGGAATTTCAATTATTTTAGCAAGCATTACAACTCTGTTTGGTTTTGCGACCTTTGGGGTATTTGAAAGTTCGATTGAAAAAACTTATTCAAACAGGGCATACAACTTTAGATTTGATTTAAACAGTCCTTCTATTGAAGGTGGTTCAATTCAACCTTATAATCCGGCAGATTTAAATAATAATCTTTATGTACCATTAGGAAAAATTGAAGAAGCAAACTCATTTGCCCCTGATTATTTAATCCCTGGTTATTCATCAATAGTAAATCAAAACAATGGTAATGGAATAATTAGCCAAGATGATAAATTCACACCACATGTTGCTACACAGTTTTCATTTAATATTAAAATTGATTCATCAATAGCGATTGACCCTTGAGAATTAGTTTATAACTCATTACCTGATTCGCAAAAATCAAGAATTATTAAAATCAGAAATTTAGCCGGACGTAGTTTAGAAAAAACACAAGAAGGTTTGATTTGAAAAACAAGACCAGTTAGTGAAGAAAGATTAAAACAACTTTCTGAATCAGACGCCAAAATCGCTACTGAAGAAATTGATTTAGAAGCAATGGCAGAAGTTCCAAATCAAGTTCAAGCATTTTTCCACTATGTCACTGACTTCAACGAACCAACAAAAGGTAAATTTTATTATCTAAAATGAAATGAAGCAACTAGAATTTATGAACATGAAACTATATCAACTTCAAGATGAAGAGATGAATATAGAGACTTTTTAGTTAAAGCATATAATATTTTAAATGCTGAAAATATGGTGCTAGAAGCTGAAGGAAAACCATCGAAAGTTAATGACTTTTTAATCTCATTTGGTGGAATATATTTCAATAAAGAATTGGATGATGTTTATACCTATGTTTCAGGGACATTAAGACATAAAAATAATGATGAAAACATCCGTTTATATGGTTATAAATATGACTTAAACAAAACAGATGAACAACATGAAAAAGATTTTGTTCGTGTTATTTCAGAAGATGGCAAAGACTTATTAAAAGAAATTAATGAGACATATTTACAAAATCCTGAAGGACCAATTCCTGTAATTATTAATGAAGTTACTTCTAAGAAATATAACTTAAAGAAAAATAGTAAGTTTAAAATTACCGTATTAAACCATGTAGATAGATTTAAAAACAAATTGGCAAATAAATTAGATCCAAACTTTGAAATACCTGTTTATCAAGCAGAATTTATTGTTAAAGGGTTTAATCAAACTTATATTAATAATGAATTTATTATTCCTAAAAAGCTGCTGATAGCTTAACAGGATTAAATACACTATCTTATTCAACAAATAATTCAATTATTTCTGAACCATTCAATGGAATTTTATCTAAGAATAAAACTCCTTCTCAATTGATTTCATCAGCAGGACTATATTCAACAAGCGGGTATTGACCTGCATCCGGAACATTTGATGTTAAAAACTTGAACGAAAAAAATAAAAAAGAATTCTTTGACGCCTTATTTGGTTCAACAAATACTGTTGCAAACAGCACAGTACCTGGGGTTATGTCAAGATTAGGTTATAGTGATTTACAAATTTTACAATTCTTAAATCCGGAGTATCTAAACACACCTCCAACAAATATTAAAGAAGCTTATGAAACTGAAAAAGAAAAACTAGAAGTTAATATTAATAAATTTGCTCAAATATTTGATGATAAACTTTATGTACCTTTTGCAAGTACAGTAGATTCAAAAGAAATTGAAGTTGCTTTTACTATGGGAGTGGCAAAAACGGTTCAAATTGTAGTGACATTAATTACAATTTTAACTTTCATTGTTGCTATAGTAATTCTGATTATTATTTCAACAATTTTAATTAGTGAAAATGAAAAGAATATAGCAATTTGATCAATTTTAGGTTATACAAAACGTGAAAAAGCACAGATGTTCTTTGGAATTTATGTTCCATTTATCTTGCTATCAATCTTGATTGCTTTACCTCTTGCATTTGCTATGATGGCAGTGTTTAGTTTATTCTTAACAACAGCGGCATCAATAGCAATACCGCTTACATTAACAGCATTTAATGTTTTTGCAACAATAGGTGTTGTTTTAGGAGTGTTCTTCTTAACTTCTATTGCTTCATGAATTAGCATTAACAAAATAAAAGCAATTGATCTATTGAAAGGAAAATAGCATGTTATTTAATTTAGACAATGATAAAGAAATTTAGAACCTAAGAATTCTGAATTAGTCAGTGACACAGTTGAAAAAGTCCAAGAAGCACAAGAAGAATTAAATAATCAAGAATTAACTTCTGAAGTAGTTTCATCAGAACCTGCTGTTGTTTCTTCAAAAGATTCAGATGTTAAAATAACTACTAAAAATGTTTTTGATATTTTAGATGTTGAAGATGGATCAAATGTAATGCATGTTGATGCAAGAATTGCTAGAAAGCTGAAAAGAGCATCTAATAAAAAGCGTTCTAAAGATGGTTCAGAGAACCTAAAAAACTCTGGAAATGCAGTGATAGAAGTAAAAAACGTAAGTAAATATTATTTATCTGGAAACACTGTAACAAGAGTTTTAAGAAACGTATCAGTAACCATTAATAAAGGTGAATTTGTTATGATTTTCGGTAAATCTGGAGGTGGAAAAAGTACACTATTGAATCTAATTAGTGGACTTGATAGACCTTCAAAAGGTGATGTTGTTGTTTGTGACAATAACTTACCTTATTTAAGCGATTGAGCTTTAACTTTG
Source organism: Mycoplasma nasistruthionis (assembly GCF_006228185.1). Lineage (NCBI taxonomy): Bacteria > Bacillati > Mycoplasmatota > Mollicutes > Mycoplasmatales > Mycoplasmataceae > Mycoplasma > Mycoplasma nasistruthionis. Next base: position 641,919 of record NZ_CP040825.1, read on the forward strand.
TTTAGAAGAGATCACATCAGCTTTATATTCCAGAACTATAACTTATTACAAAACCTAACAGGTTATGACAACGTCGAAACTGGTTCATACTTACAAAAGAAAAAAGAACTTAAATTAGACATTAATAAATTGTTTGAAGAATTTGATATGGAAGATGTTAAACACAAATACCCATCCCAAATGTCTGGAGGACAACAACAAAGAATTTCAATCTTAAGAGCATTAGCTAAAAATGCTGAAATCATTTTTGCTGATGAACCTACAGGGGCTTTGGATGATAAAACAACAGAAATTGTTTTAAGTTACTTATTTGATATTAATAAAAAATACGGAACTACAATTGTCATGGTTACTCACAATCCAATGATAGAAGCAATTGCCGATAAAATTATCCATGTTAGAAAAGGAAGAATTTCAGATGTTATTTTGAATAAAAACCCTAAACACCCTAGCGAACTCGATTGAAAAGAATAAATTTGTAAAAACTCAGAACAAGTCGTTCTGAGTTTTTTGTGTAAATTTATGATAAAGTCAAAAAAGTTGTTTTTAATGTTGTGTTTTTATGTTAAAACGCCTTAAATAATGTAAAATTTAAACACTAAGGAGTAATAATGGAAAATCACTCAGAACAAGAACTAATTAGACGTAAGAAACTTGACTTTTATAAAGAAAATAATGTTGAAGCTTTTGCTAAAGCTGACGACTTAAAATCTTTATCATATTCAGTTGATTTAGAGGCTAAATACAATCAATTTTCTAAAGAAGAATTAGCTGAAGCTAATCATGAAGTTGCAATTGCAGGAAGAATTTTAACTAAAAGAGGACCTTTTATCTTACTTAAAGATTACAAAGGAAAAATTCAAGCATATTTCAACAAAAAGAACATGATGAAACAGTTGCTAAAATAGTGGATTCATTTGACCTAGGAGACATTATTTATGTAGCCGGAACAGTGATGAAAACACAAACTGGAGCAGTTTCAGTTAAAGCAAAAGAGATCAAACTTTTAACAAAAGCTTTAAAACCACTTCCTGACAAATATCATGGTTTAACTGATGTTGAAGAAAGATATAGACACAGATATGTTGATTTAATTGTCAATGATGAATCTGTTGAAGCTTTCAAAATTAGAACAAAAATGATTAGTGCTATTAGATCATATTTTGATTCAAACGAATATATGGAAGTTGAAACACCGTTTTTACATGATTATTTATCAGGTGCTAGTGCTAAACCATTTACAACACATCATAATGCTTTAGATCAAGAATTTGTTTTAAGAATTGCAACAGAGATTCCGTTAAAAAAATTACTTGTAGGTGGAATTGATAGAGTTTATGAAATTGGTCGTATTTTCAGAAATGAAGGAATTGATACAACTCACAATCCAGAATTTACATCAATTGAGTTTTATGAAGCTTATTCAAACCTAGAAGGGATGATGCAACACACAGAAAATCTTTTCAAGGAATTAGCTAAAAAACTAAATAAACCAGTTGTTATCAACAAAGGACAAGAAATTGATTTAACAAAGCCTTTTGCAAGAATTGACATGGTTGAAGCTGTTTCAAAAGCAACAGGACATGATTTTAGAAACATTTCATTTGATAAAGCAGTAGAAGTTGCTAAGTCGCATGGAATTAAGATTGAAAAATTCCATAAGTTAGGTCACATTATTAATGAACTTTTTGAAGAGTTAATTGAAGAAACCTTAATTCAACCAACGTTTGTTTATGGTCACCCAATTGAAATTTCTCCATTAACTGCTAAAAAAGATGATCCAAGATTTACTGAACGTGCTGAATTATTCATTAATACTAAAGAATATGCAAACATGTATACAGAGCTTTCAGATCCAATCGACCAACTACAACGTTTCGAAGACCAACTACAAGAAAAAAACAATGGAAATGATGAAGCAAGTGATATTGACTGAGATTTTGTTGAGGCATTAGAATATGGAATGCCACCAGCAGGTGGGTGTGGTATCGGTATTGACCGTTTAGCTATGCTGTTCTGTGAAAAAGATTCAATTCGTGATGTTTTATTATTCCCAACAATGCGTAGAATTCAAAAATAAATAATAGTTCTTAAAATCGTCTTTTATAGGCGATTTTTTACCAAAGTAAAAGGAGCACAAATGATAAAAGAATATCAAGCTTTAATTAGTGATGAAACAAAAGTAAATGCTATTTTAGCAAATACTTCAGCCTATTTAAATGAAAACATTAATCAGTTAAACTGAGTAGGTTTTTATGTAAATGAAGACAACGCACTTCATTTGCATGCTTTTCAAGGAAAAGTTGCTTGTACAGTCATAGACTTCAATCGTGGTGTTTGTGGTTATGCTGCTAGAAACAGAAAAGTAACTAATGTACCAAATGTACATGAATTTGATGACCATATCGCTTGCGATAGTGCTAGCGAATCTGAACTGGTAGTGCCAATAATTGTTAATAATGAGTTATTTGGTGTTTTAGATATTGACAGTCCAATTTTGAACCGTTTTGATAAAGAGTTAGAAACTACAATAGTTGAAATAGTTAAAGTTTTAGAAAATAAATTAACACAATTATTTTCTAAGTAAGGAGTAGCAATGAAAATTAAATCAAAATTAAGATTTTTACCACTTTTTGGTGCATTAACTTTAGCATCGAGTGTTTTTATAGCTGCTTCATGTAATAATGCAACTCACAAAATAGATGGTGCCGAAATTAAGCCTGCAGATGGAAAAAATAATAACCCAAAACCAGCCCCAGTTGATAAAGATGCTACCAAAAAAGATGTAAAAGAATTAGAAGAACAACTAAAAGCAGCGAGACAACTTGCAATTGATAAAGTAAATAGTTATCAAAACTCAATTTCTCAAAGCATATTACAAAGAGAATTCATTGAAAAAATATCTGTAGCTAAAAATGAAGAACAAATCTATTCAACATTAACAAACTTAACTGAGTTAGTTGATAAATTTAATGAATTAAAAACAACATTAGAGCAATCAAAACCTGTTTCTGTTGAAAATTCAGAATTAGAAAATGTTTTAGAAACAAATCTAAAAACATCTGTTTCAACTGCAGAAACAACTATTGCTGATAGTAAATTAGTTGATACAAATAAAAATGTGGCAAGCATTTTAAGTGATTTAGATAGCAAAATTCAAAACTTAACCACTTCATTAAATTCATTAAAACAAAACCTACCAGCATTAAAAGAAGCCTATGCGCAAATAAAAGACTCAAATGTTTTATCTGATAATGTAAAAACAACTTTAAACACTTTATTAAATACCATTAGCTCAGCAAATCAAATACAAATATTCAAGGATGAAGTTAAAGATTTATCTGACAAAGTTTCAAGCTTGTTAGATGAATTAAATAAATCAAATACACTGCTTGAAAATTCAGAGTTAAGCGACTTGCAAAAAACAAACTTAAAAAACGATAAAGAACAAGTTTCGGAATTATTAACTGACAGTAAACTTTCTGACCTAATTAATAACAATGTTTTAGCAACAACTACAAATGTTGTAGAAAAAACAGAAATTTTAACCACCACTTATAACGCTTTAAATGAGTTGGTTGAAACAATTAATGGTGCTAAAAAAGAACTAGAAACAGTTCTAAATCAATCGTTTACAGAAACCGCAAAAGCACAAACAATTACTTTGTTAAATCATTCAGCTAATAAAGAAACAGTATTAGAACTAAAATCAACTATTTCAAGCTTAAACAATAATTTAGCAATGGCTAAGACAAACATTACTGAAGCTAAAGAATTAGTTGCTAAAGATGAAACAGAATCAACTAAAAAAGATAAAGTTAATCAAGCATTACAACAACTAGAAACAATTGTTGAAAATAATAAAATCAAGATGCTTGAAGACAATTCTCTTTCAAAAACAAATTCAAAATTAGCTGAATATGTTTTAAAACTTGAACAAGCATTAGTTACAACAATTGAAGAATTTGAAGCAAAAATCAGAACACACTACCAAATGTCTTTTGTTGATTCAGCATTAGAAAAAGTAGTTAACAAATTCAAAGAAGCATTTAACAATCAAGAGCAACAAAACACTTACAACAGCGAAGTTCAAGATTTAATTTCATTAAAAGAACAAATCAAAGATGCGATTAATAAAGCAAATGAAATTCCAGAAAAACCAACTTATTTATCAGAAGCATTAAACTCATTAACAAATGTTTTTGAAAATGACAAATTTAAAACACTTCCTACAGATAATTTTGCAAGTGATAAAACAAAGATTGAAGAAATAATTGAAAACTTAAAATCACAAACAGAAAAAGCTAAAAAAGAACAAACATTAGCACAAGCTAAAAAATCAAACAGCACTAAAGTTGATGAGTTAAGTTATCTTTCTAATACTGTAAAATCAGAACTAAAAAATCAAATTAATAACTTGGATAACCTTGCAAGTATTGAATCTCTTGTAAATTCATTATCTTCATTACAAGCTCCAATTGATCAATTACAAGCAGAAATTACAAAAGGACAACAATACTTATCAACAAACGAGTCTAAAACTCATGATAAAAAATCAAAAGTTCAACAAGCTGTTGATAATGCAATTACGTCTGTATCATCATCTAAATTAAATAAATTAAAAGATAACAATGTTAATGACACCGTTTCAGAATTAAACACATTAAAACAAGCTATTATAGATGCCCTAGCACTATCAGAGCCTGTTGAAACACCAACTGAAGATCCACAACAAAAAGCTTTAGAGCAAGCTAAAACAGAAAACAAAAACAAAATCCAGGCATTAACTTATCTATCAGATTCATTAAAAGAAACACTAAAACAAAAAGTTGATTCAATGACTTCTGCTGAGGAAATTAATACTTATGTTAATTCATTAAGTTCGCTTGAAACACCAATTAATGAACTTAAAGCAAAACTAACAGAAGGAAATACATACTTAGAAAATAATTCATCTAAAGAACATGCTAAAAAAACAGCTGTTAAAACAGCGGTGGATAAAGCTAATGAATATTTAGTTGATTCAAAACTAAATAAACTTAAAGACGATAATATTCAAGATACAGTCGCTGAATTAAATACCCTAAAACAAAGCCTAACAGATGCATTAAATCAAGAAGAACCACAAGACGATGAAACCGAAAAGTTTAAAACAATGGTTAATAATGCATTAGCGCCTTCAATTAATCCTAATTTACAAACAAACTATGCTGATGTGTATAACAAAATTACATCAGCATCAATTAATAGATACAACTTTGACTTATTTATTTCAACAACAAATGTTGAAGACGCTAAATTAACACTTAAAAAACTTGAACTAAAACCAGATAACAGAAACACCTTGATGGTTACTTATTTAGCTAAGAAGTTATCAAAACCTTCAATTACAGCTGAAGTTACAAAAGAAATTAATTTCCCTAATGATGTAATGACTGCTATAAATTCAGCTGAGATGAGTGATATTGATACTTACTTTAATTTTTATAAAACTAATTTAGCAACCAATACAGTTTCAGATATGGTTGCTAGTCAACTGCCTTTAATCTTCCAACCTAAAGAAACTAAATTTGGTAAATTCTTTAATTATGCATTAGCAAATCAAAACGGTGGGTTTGAAAATGGTAAAGCATTTATTTATGTTGATATTAAATACCAAGATCAAACAATAAAAACAATTAAAGTCTATTCAAAAATAAAGTTAAAACAGAAACAAACTTCTATGACACATGAAATGTTGAATATACTCAAGCATTTAAAGACTCAGCAATGTATAATTCAACACTAAATGATAATGGTGTTTATTCAACAAGTATTTATGAAACTATAGATGCTGAAGTAGTTGCAGAAATAGCAAAAGTAAAAGCAGAAAATCCAAATAAACCAGATAATGTAAACAGCGTTACTGCTATCAACAATGTTCTTAAAAAATATATTAGTTTTTCAGGTTCAGGTGTGGTGGATACATGAAGAATTGGTGCTTATTCATGAGCTGGGAATAATGTTAGAAATTGATACTTACAAGACGAATCTACAAACAGTATATCTTTCAACATAATTGTAACTCAGCAAGCTAATACCTACTTGATGCAAGTACAATTAAGACCTAAAAACTATTATGAATTTCTAAAAAATAGAGACAAGGTTCAAAGCAATGAATTAGCTTCAGCTGCTGAACTTTTAGGTTTAACAGGAGATGCAGATACAAGAATTAATAGTGTTCAATTAGGTGATTTATTAGACTTAACTACACCAAGAACCAAAGGTGTTACACATAATACAGAAACAGCTTATGGTGATGTAGTAGAGAAATTAAATAGAATTTATCAATTCCCTAAATTTGGACCATATGAAATATATGTTCATGAAACTACAAGCAAAGATCATCTAGCAGGAGTTGCTAAAGTAAGATTCGGAATTAAAAAAGATGGTGTACAAGTCGGAAAAACTTCTAGAGAAGTAGATTTCCCTGTATTTAAACCAATGAATTATTTTGATGTTCCTAAGAAAAATCCTTCTTCAGCATGATATACAGAAGCAGATTTCACAGGATCAGAGTTTTCTAAACCAAGCACTGATGAACAAAGTAAGATGAATGCTATTAATTCAACAAACTTTGTAGCGAGAAAGGTTTCAACAGCAGTAGCTAATAAGAATTTTACTAACTGATATAGAGTTTTAGATGCAAATGATATAGTAGATCAAGGTGCTTTTGAGAAAATTAATTTTATGATTGGATTCAAAGGACAAGTTGCCAAAGAAGCAGATAACCAAAATGAAAACTTTAAAAATGTTGAAACAAATGATGATGAAGCTAATTCAGCTCCGCTGCCACCAACAATTCCAACAGATGATGGAACATTTACTTTACCTGGAGATCAAGAAAATACAACAAATCTTAACCAATTATCTAAAGATTGATTTATTTATTTTGTAGATGTTCAAAAAGCAAAATCAAATTGAAGAATAAACATTTTTGACAGATTATCTTTTAGACTTGGTTTTATTAACAAAAGAATTCCTACAACAAGATTTATCACTCAAGGAAGAATAACTCTTGCTAATGTTGTAAATGATTACAAATTAAACATGTATCCAACTTATATGTTAAATTCACTTGGATTAAGCAATATTCAAAACTTTCAAGATTTCTTTGGGGATCAATTTGGTATCGAAACATATTCAGCACAGCAAGTGTATGATAACTTTATTAGAAACGGCAAAACAACTTCTACTTCATTACAACCTAATTTTTCAAATAAAGGTCAATCACCATTTGTAAGTTCAAATTTCTGAATTTATAATAATTATTCTTTCACAAATAGAGATAATAATTTAAAAATCAAAGAAATGAAATACTTTACAGAAGATCCAAATGGTGTTTATGTTCAATTAGAATATACTGACGGTAGAAATGTGAAGTTCGAAGGTAATAATTGATACAGATTTAGCAAATCTGGAACAGGTGCACCTGCTGACTTAAACTTTTTATTCGATGGTTCTAATAAATTAACATTTAATAACCAAAACCTTAAAACAGTTCATTTAGAAAGAAATAAAGTTTATCGTGAACGTATTATTGAACCAAAATTAGAAGATACTACATGAGATTTTGATGAAAATACTCAACAACTATCATGAACTTTAAAAAATGATTACATCAATAAAACAGTGTTAAAAGAAAATACTACAAACAGAAAATTAACAATGCAGTTCTTTGGGTATACATATTACAAACTTCTTCCAAATTCATGAAAAAGAATTACAGAACAAGGTATAACATTTAATTTTGATTTAGAAAAAGTTTTATCAGGACAAACAGATACATTCAAAGGTTCAATTGAAGGGGTGAATACTTCTGGCTCATATAAAACTCCTACAATATCATATACAGCCACTGCCACAAAAACAGCTGATGGTATTAAATTCACATTTGATCTAGATGATAAATCAAATAAATTAAAATACGGCGATTTATATAAATATCAACTAAACCCAACGCTAGAAAGTAGTTACAGTGGAGAATTTAGTAAAGATAAAGCGTTTTTAGTAGCCAAAAATGCTGCAAAAATTACCTTAAAATACATTAACAATGTAGAACATGAAGAATTCGGAAGTAAAACTAACGAATTTTTATACAAAAATATGCTATACAACGGTCACAATCAACCGTATGTAATGTATAACGATAAAGTAGCACAAGATGCATTTGGATATAATCCAAATCAAAACGTTTCATATGAATTACACAACGGTTATATGTTAGATAACAACACTTTATCAACAGTTAATAACCAAACACAACAGGAACAAAATGTTTGAATGAGAGCTATTGCTTTATCATTCGGTTCAGGTACTATTTGAGGTCGTTTAAGTAAAGATCCAAACAATCATAAATTCTTAATCGGAACAAATAATCACGTTGAAGCAGTAACTGGCTCTATGGAAGCGTTAAAAGCTTGAAATGGAGATGTTAAGCCATTGGCTGGTGAAAAATACATTGTTAAACCAGGTGACAATTTAGGAAATGATGTTACAGCAGGATTTGGTTACTGAAATGGTCTATATAGATTACCAGCAGACTTTTATCCAATTTGAACAGGTGTTAACCAAAAGAATGTTGAAGGTGTTAGATTAAGACAAAATAATGGTGTTGATGTTGATACATCAGTTTTAGCTATTGACTTAAAAGACTTAGCTAAAAAAGCTCGTAGAGCGGCTAAGTTCCAAACAGCTGAACATTATGAAAAACTAGCAACAATGCCTGATTTACCACTGCTTGATGACAAAATCAATGGTATTACTAATTCATCTCCATACTACTTTAATGGAGCTATGATTGGATTTCCTTATGGAGTACAAGCATCATACTTTATTAACAGAGCAAGAATTGATGATACAGGGGTTGGGTTAAATACACAAAATGGATTTTTAGCCACAACATTTAACTCAGGAAATTCAGGTTCAGGTCTTCAAATGGGTCAAAATGGATATGCTGAAATTATCAATTCAGGTTCGCCTAGAACTTACTTAAGAGGATGAAAATATAACACAGGTAGTGTTAACTACTGAGGAGTTAATAAACCAGGAGTTGATCCATTATCACTTAAAAATGACAACTCATTAGCAGGAGTTTTATACTATAACTCAGTTACAAATCCAAACGAGTTTTCAGCACCTACATTTATTAATTTAATTAACAATACTTCTGAAGAAGAACAACAATAATAAAAAACCAGCATCTAATGCTGGTTTTCTTTTGTCATTTGATTTACCTAAACAGTGTCTGAATTTCATTAACTATACTAAAAAATGCAATATCCTTTTATATAACAACAAAAAGATATTGCAAATTAAATTAATAATTACTGAATTTCTCAAGGTTTTGTAGCAGTGTCATATTTAACTTTTAAACCATATTTTCAGGCAAAACCTAAACCTGGAGTTAATAAGAAACCACCAATAAATAAAGCAATATTTAAACCAATTACTAAACCTAAATTGTCTCCTTTATAGAATAAAGGATGTTTAAAGTTTAAAAATGAGTAAATAGTTAAATTCATTTCTTTATATAGATTTATTTTAGCTAATTCAACTGTTTTAGTGTCTCTAATAATTGAACCATCTAGCCCTACCTTAAAGGCTTCAACGTTTTTGTTTCCAGATAAAAATGTAACTAAAGCAAATGCTCAATAAGTAATCATTACAATTGTTGATAATCAAATTGTTAGTTTAGTTACTGATATATTTTTTCTGTTTAAAATAACAAAAACAAAACAAATTACAGGGTTAACAAAGTGCACTAATGAACTTGTTATAAATCTTTGAATATCACCCGTAACTTCAAACGGAAATATTAAAGCTCAAAAAACAATGAAAGTTATAGTTATATAGACATTTGCTAAAAACAATGCTCTTTGAGCTATTCAGTTTTTAGGATAAATAGCAAATAAAATAAGTGCCATTCCTACAAATAAATTACTTAATCACGTAAAGGTTAAAGTTACGTTTCAAAAGTTGGCTAAAATGTTAGGTGTAAATCCTTTCTCTAATAACAACTTTTTGTCTTCTAGAGTTAATTTTGCAATATTGTTATACATTTCTGAACTAACAATTTGTCATCTTCAGACAGTTGTTATAAATACTAATAAAATAACTGCAACACCAGCAAATAAGGTAGCTTTTCTAAGTTTAGATCAGCTATTAAAAGTGTAGTGCTTAGTGTTTAGAAATAGTTTTGATAACATAATTTTTAATTTACATTTTAGTGGAGTAATTATACTAGTTTTAATGATTATTTAATTTTAGACAAAAAATTAAAAAGTGTAAAAAATGGAACAAAAACAAGGCTTTTTGATACTTTTTAATATTAATAATAAATATATAATTTAAATAATTATGAACGTATTCAAACTAAAATCTGACTATGCTCCAGCTGGAGATCAACCGAAAGCAATTCAAGAAATAACTGAAAATATTAAAAAAGGTATAAAAAACCAAGTTATCCACGGAGTAACTGGTTCAGGAAAAACCTTTACAATTGCAAACATTATTAAGAATTTTGACCGTCCAGTAATTGTTTTGTCACATACTAAAACACTTGCTGGTCAGCTTTATCATGAACTTAAATCTTTTTTTCCTGATAATGCTGTTGAATACTTTATTAGTTACTTTGATTATTTCAGACCAGAAGCTTATAAACCAGCGACAGATTCATATATTGAAAAGGATTCTAAAACTAATCAGCAAATAGAAATTTTAAGACTTAGTACCTTAAATTCACTTTTAACAAGAAGAGATGTTATAGTAGTTGCTTCAGTTAGTGCTATTTATGGTGAGTTAAACCCAGATGTTTATAAAGATGCTTTTTATCGCTTCTATGAAGGGATGAAAATACCTATTAAAGATTTTATAACCCAAATTATTAGAATTAAATATAAACGAAATGATGTTGATATAGAACCAGGTTTTTTTACTGTCAGAGGTGACACTATTACTATTAGGCCAGCTGATTCGGAAGATAAAGCAGTACGCGTTAGTTTTTTCGGTGATGAAATTGAGGAAATAGCAGTTCTAGACTCTTTTACAAGAGATGTGATTGAAAAAACAAAAATTTACACATTATCACCTGGAAATGCTTATGCAACTGATAATTCTATTTATGACGAAGTTTTACCTTTAATTCAAGATGAATTAAGTAAACAACTAGCAAAATTTAAAAAAGAAGAAAAAGTTTTAGAATACACTCGTTTAAACCAAAGAATTAAAAACGACATGGATGAAATGTCTGAGTTTGGCTTCTGTAAAGGAATTGAAAATTATTCAATGTACCTTGACGGTAGAACTTTTGGTGAAAGACCTTATACTTTATTGGATTATTTTCCAAAAGATTCTTTAATGTTTATTGATGAATCGCACAATTTTATTCCGCAACTACAAGCTATGTATCGTGGCGATTATTCTAGAAAGTCAACTTTAGTTGAATATGGTTTTAGATTACCTTCAGCTTTAGAAAATAGACCTTTAAAATTTGAAGAATTTGAAAGTGAGTTTGATTTTCAAAAATTTATGTTTCAGCAACGCCTGGTGAATATGAAAAAGAATTATCAAAGGATGCAATAGTACCTTTATATGTTAGACCTACTGGTTTGGTTGACCCTATTATTACTATTAAGCCAACAGAAGGCCAAATGCAAGATGTTTATCAAACAGTTTTAGATCAAAGAAAAAGAAATGAGAGAACTTTAGTTCTAACAACAACTAAAAGGCTTGCTGAAGAAGTTTCAAGCCATTTAACTTCAAAAGGGATTAAGGCTGCTTTTATTCACTCAGAACACAAAACATTTGATCGTAACGAAATTTTAAGAAGATTAAGATTAGGAACTTATGAAGTTGTTATTGGAATTAACTTGCTTCGTGAAGGAATAGATTTACCAGAAGTTTCAAAAGTTTTAGTTTTAGATGCTGGAGGAACAGGATTTGCTAGAGATGCTCGCAGCTTGATCCAAATTACCGGTAGGGCTGCTAGAAATGCAAATGGTGAAGCTGTTTTTTACACTGATGAAATTACATCAAATATTCAAAAGTGTCTTGACGATAATAAAATGAAGCGTGAAATTCAACTTGCTTATAATAAAGAACACAATATAGTGCCTAAAACAATTATTAAAGCAATTCCTGAAAGAATTACAGTCAATGGTGGGGCTATTAAGTTTGATGAGTTAACAATCATCAAATCACAAAGAAGTAAACACGCTAATGATGGCAAAACAATGACGCTGAAAGATACCATAGAAGATTTAAGAAAACAAATGGAACAAGCTGCTAAAGAAAGAAATTTTGAAAAGGCGATTGAATTACGTGACCTAATTTTAGAACTGGAGGGGGATAATGAAAAATAATGACAAGTTAATTGTTCAAGGTGCTAGAGAAAATAATTTAAAAAATGTTAATCTTGAATTACCTAAAAATAAATTGATTGTTTTTACAGGTCTTAGTGGATCAGGAAAAAGTTCTTTAGCCTTCAACACTATTTATGAAGAAGGTAGAAGAAGATATGTAGATTCATTAAGTTCATATGCCCGCATGTTTTTAGGTGGAACTAAAAAACCTAACGTTGATAAAATTGAAGGATTAAGTCCTTCAATTTCGATTGAACAAAAAACAGTCCACAACAACCCGAGGTCAACAGTTGGAACTGTGACTGAAATTTATGATTATTTAAGATTATTGTTTGCTAGAGTCGGAAAAGCTTTTTGTCCAACTCACAAAATTGAAATTACTTCTCAAACAAACAAAGATATTTTAAATAAGTTATATGAACTTCCTGAACAAACTAGATTAATTATTTATGCGCCACTAGTCGAAAATGAAAAAGGAACACATGCTAACTTACTTGAAAAGCTTAAAAAAGAAGGTTATAGTAGGGTTAGAATTGATGGAGATTTTTATTCATTAGATGACACTATTACTTTAGAGAAAAACTATAAGCATAATATTGATTTAGTTATCAATAGAATTGTTTTAAATGAAAACAACTATAACTTAATTGCTGAATCTATTGATGTGGCTGCTGAAAAAGCCAATGGTATGATAAAAGTTCAAAACGTTGATACAGATACAGAATTGCTTTTTTCTAAAACACAAGGATGTATTTATAAAGATTTTTACATGCCTAAAATTGAAACAAATTTATTTTCATTTAATGCTCCAAACGGAATGTGTAGTAACTGTAAAGGTTTAGGTGTTGAATTTAAAGCTGACTTTGATGCTATTGTTCCAGAATCGTGAAGAACAATTAATGAAAGAGCAATTGTTTATTTTGAAAACACTATTAATACAACTAATCTAGAATGACAAGAGTTTGATGAACTTTTAAAATATTATGATATTCCTAAAAATGTGCCAGTAGATGAACTGACTAAACAGCAATTAGATATCATCAAATTTGGTTCAAAAGAAGAGATTGATTTTGCTTTAGTTTCCGCAAGTGGAAATGTAACAAGAAGATACAAAGAAATTGAAGGAGTTGTATCTAAAATTGAGCGCTTATACTATGAAACAAGCTCTGAAATGAGAAGAGATTATCTTAAAAAATATATGGGTTCATTCACTTGTCATGTTTGTGGTGGAGCGCGTTTAAATCAATATGCTTTAGCAATGAAAATTGATAATAAAAATATTTATCAATTCACTGAATTGGCAGTTGATGTGGCTTTAGACACAATAACTGAATTAGTTGATAAATTTAATGAGCAAGAAAAAATCATTTCAAACTTAATTACTAAAGAGTTAATTGACAGATTATCATTCTTAAAAAATGTTGGTTTAGACTATTTAACCCTAAACCGTAGTGCTGAAACTCTTTCAGGAGGAGAAGCGCAACGGATCAGACTAGCGACTCAAATAGGCTCTAATTTAACCGGTGTTTTATATGTGCTTGATGAACCATCAATCGGACTTCATCAAAAAGATAACTTAAAATTAATTAGCACCCTGCGTCAAATGGTTGATATTGGAAACACATTAATTGTAGTAGAACACGATGAAGACACAATGTTTGCAGCTGATCATATCGTTGATATTGGTCCAGAAGCTGGAATTAATGGTGGAAACGTTGTTGCATCAGGTTCATTACAAGAAATAATTGATACTCCTGAATCAATAACTGGTAAGTACTTATCAGGTGAATGAACAATTGAAACACCAGCAAGACGTAGAAAAGGAAATGACAAATTTGTAACAATTAAAGGAGCAAGAGAAAATAACTTAAAAAATGTTAATATCACTATTCCTTTAAACAAATTTGTCTGTGTCACTGGAGTTTCTGGTTCTGGTAAAAGTACTTTGGTTAATGAAATTTTTGTTAATAGCTTACTTCACTATCTAGGACGTGCAGAAGGTTTAACCAAGAAAAAAGCTAAGTTTGACAACATTGATGGAATTTTCAATATTGACACAGTTTATCCTGTCGATCAGTCACCAATTGGGCGTACACCAAGATCAAATCCAGCAACATATACTAAAGTTTTTGATTTAATTAGAGACATTTATAGTAATGTTGAAGAATCAAGAATTAGGGGATATACAAAAAGCAGATTCAGTTTCAATGTTGAAGGTGGAAGTTGTGAAAAGTGCCGTGGTGATGGATATTTAGTTATTGAAATGCACTTTTTACCTGATGTTTATGTACCTTGTGACCAGTGTGAAGGTCAAAGATACAATCGTGAAACACTTGAAATTAAATATCATAACAAAAACATTGCTCAAGTTTTAGATATGTCAGTTGATGAAGCACTAGAATTCTTTGAAAATCAACATAAAATTGTTGAAACATTACAGATTTTAAAAGATGTTGGTTTAGGTTATATTAAATTAGGACAGATGTCAACAACTTTATCTGGTGGTGAAGCTCAAAGAATTAAATTAGCAGCTCACTTGCGTAAAAAACCTACAGGTAAATCAGTTTATGTGCTTGATGAACCTACTACAGGGCTTCATTCACACGATGTAAAAAAATTAATTTCCATTCTAAACAGAATTGTTGACAATGGCGATACTGTTGTTGTTATTGAACATAATTTAGATGTTATTAAATCAGCTGATTACATCATTGATTTAGGCCCAGACGGTGGAGTTAAAGGTGGTAAGGTTGTCGCTAAAGGAACTCCAGAAGAAGTTGCTAAAGTTAAAGAAAGTTACACGGGTCAATTTTTAGCAAAAATTTTAAATAGATAATACAGTTTTTAGATAAAAAAATTATTTTATAATTATTAATATAAGGTAAACATGTCTAGACAAAATAAGAAAATAAATGCTAAAAAAATCATTGATTTTTTTAACCTAAATATCATTAATAAAAATGATGCTGAACTTGAATATAACGACATTAAACAGCCTGCAATCAAACGTGTAGGCCTTGAATTAGCAGAACATTTCAATGGTGATCGTTTAAGCAGAAACGTTATTGCATGAGGTACAGGAGAGTCTAATTGATTTTCTATCATTGGTAAAGAAAAAGCTTATGCATCACTTGAATTCGTATTTAAACAAAAACCACCTTTAGTCATTTTGTCTAAAGGAGTTAATAAGCCTGCAATAAATTGAATAGTAGAAGTTGCAAACAAATACAGAGTACCTGTAGCTTTAGTTAAAACAAGTACTTCATATATTTCAACAAATATCGGTTCATACTTAAACAACTACTTTGGTGAATTGACTCAAGTGCATGGAACTTTGGTGCTAATTGGTGGTACAGGTGTTTTAATCACCGGTCAAAGTGGTGTAGGTAAATCTGAAGCTGCTCTACAACTCGTTCAAAATGGAGCGGTATTAATTAGTGATGATGCAGTACTAATTAGGGATAATGGTGATATTTTCATTGGTAGTTCACCAGAAATTACAAGAAACTTCCTAGAAATAAGGGGTACAGGTATTGTTGATATTAAAGTCCTATACGGGGTGGCATCAGTTGCTAAATCATCAATTATTGATCTGGTTATTGAGTTAGTTAAACAAGATGACAATGTTGAATTCGATCGTTTAGGTACTGATTTTATGGAGTATCCAGTATTTGGACGTTCAATTAAAAAAATGCAAGTACCAGTTAAAGCTGGTTCATCAGCAGCTTCATTAATTAAAGCAGCTGTTAATACATATTTAGCACGTATGGACGGTATGGACGTTTTAAGACTAATGACTGAGCGTGCAATGAAACAAGAGGAGGAATAAAATGGGAACAAGTCAGCCAGTATTTCCTAGTTATGTCCCTGATGTAGCTATTAAAGAAGGTACTTCAACAATTTTATTCAGTGTTGGTAGCTATCAGATGCACCTGTATTCACTGATGATTATGTTTGGGTTTATTTTCTCTATCTTGACAGTTTTATTTTATTGACATCGTAATAAATGAGACAGTAATGTTTTAATGATTTTAATCATGATTACAGTTCCAGCAGGGATTTTTGGTGGTCGTTTAGGATTTGTTATCGAAAGATTAATATACAATCCAGAAAATCCATTCCCAGGTTCCGCCTGATATAAGATATGAGAAGGTGGGATGTCAATTCAAGGTGGTGTTATTTTAGCAGGTAGCTTGGATGCATTTTATTTATGAACCCAGAGATCAAAAATTGACTTAAGAAAAGCATTTAATATAATTTTACCAGCCGTTTTAGTTGGACAATTTGTCGGACGTTTTGGAAACTATGCTAACCATGAAGTTTATGGAAGAATTGACTGAAGCGGAGCAAGCGCTCTTGCATTTGGTAAAACATTTGCGGATAACATGTTTATTAGTGATGCCGCTACTGATGCTTTAGGATTAAATGGTGCTTATAGATACCCATTATTCCTATATGAAGGACTTTCAAACTTAGCAGGATATATCTTATTATGTTGAGTATTTAACTTCTTTGGATTATTCAAACCAGGAGCAATTGGTCCAATGTATTTAATTTGATATGGATTAACCAGAGCATCTATGGAACCGCTTAGAGAAGAATCATTTGGACTATATTCAAGTGTTGCATGAATCTTTATGGGGTTAGGTGCATTAATGTTTATTTACTTCCAATTCTTTGCAAGATTTAAATACATCAGAACTTGACAAAAATATAGATTTGTGTATGAATATGCAGATCCAGAATACTACGATAATTATGTTAGAAACTCATCACCGAAAATGCTTGCAATTAGATTATCAAAATTTGTTTCTAAACTATATTATGAAGGTAAAACTTTATTAATTAAGAAATAATGAATCAAAAATGAATACTGAAAACAGTATTCATTTTTTGTTTAACTTAAAACATTTGCATTAATGAAATCAATTAATTCTGCAAAGTGCTTTTCTCTAGAATTTTTAGTTTTTAAATTATCAGTATTTATTCGATAAATTTTGTCATGACCAAATACATCATTAATTAACTGATTTTTCACTTCATCTTTTTTCTTTTGTATCATGGATGAATGATAAGTTTGTCCATCAACTTCGATTGCTAATAAAGGAATATATCTATCATTCTTTTGTTCAACAATAGCAATATCTACTCGTTTAGGGTGATTTGAGTCATCTAAAGGCAGTTGTGTTAGAACTTTAAGATTTAAATTTGCAAACTTTAAGTTTGCTTGTTTAATGTGGTTATAAACTTGAATGTAAACAATTTCTTCATAATCACTTTGAACAAATTGTAGTTCTTCATCAGCGTTGTTTTGATTTATTTCAATAACATTGCTTTGAATGTTATTGAATTGACTTAAATCTAAATCATTAAGAATTTGAATAAATTCATCAATCTTTTGTTGATAGTTATTCATTCAAGTTAAAATATCAATTTCAAGTATTTTTCAACCTTTATTTTTTAGCATTTGATTATGAAGATCAAAATCAAAATCTGTATGCTCATTAATTGCAATACCTAAAACAGGACAGTTATTGTAAAATACAGCAAAGTTTAAAGGGTGTTTTTCACTTTGAGCCTTATATTTTAATGTAAACCTAGGATTTAGTTTCTGCTTTAAAGTGTCATAAATGACTTTTTCAAAATCACTTATATTCAATTTAACATCTACAAAATATTCATGAATTAATGAATTTGGATCATATTGAAGTTTACTTAAATAAGTTTCAAAGTAGTTACTACTTTTTTCTAAGTCTCTTTGATTCTTAATGTAACTATATCTTTGTGCAGTTGAATAATTTAATGAATTAAAAACAATAACTTTTTCTTTAGCAAGTGATGTAGCAAAATGTCAAAGAGCAAAAGGTTCTTTACTATCTTTATAAAATGGTCCATGAACCTGAGTTAATTTATAATCTCAGTTAATACCATATGTTGTTCCGATAATTACAATATCTGGAATGTCTTTTTTATGTATATGATAAAGATTATAAAAATTGTTGTTATAGTTTTTGATAAAAATGTCTTTATCTTTAAAAATTACATCTATGTGTTGCTTTAAATAATTTTTTTGTTTTTCATTAAAAACAAAAACACCAATACTTTTATTAGGATGTAAATTTTTGATTTCATTGATTTTTTCAATAATTTTAGTAGCTTCTTGTACATTTATTCCACTAGAATTATTTTCATTAATAAAATCAATTGATTTTGTAGCATTAATATTTATTCATTCAATATTTAGATTCTTGTATTTATTACCATAATTAGGCAGTAAATTCATGTTTTCATAACTAGAAATAAGTTTTCTAATAGGATTTAAAAGATTTGAATTTAAACTAGTGTAATTTCATGATAAATCAGTAGATTTAGATTTGTTTTTATCTAAAAGCAGAGACAATAAATTGTTTTCATTTTCATAGTTTTTATCATTGTTTCCAAATATAATTTTTTGCTTAGTTTGTGAAGCTAATAAAGCAATATCTTTTAAGTCAAAAGCTTCAGCATCGTCAATAATTAAAGTATCAAACTCAAAATCTTTAATCTGTTCATAATATTCTTCAACATTTTCAACACTTAACAATAATGGAAAGCTTGCTTGATAACATTCATTAATCTTTTTAGTTAAATCTGCTGATGTATATAAAGGCTTAATTGTTGTTTTATTAGCTAATTTATTAGATATTTTAGTAATTTTGTTCTTTGTAGACTGATTTATTTGGTTTAAACAATCAGCTAAGATTTGTTGATATTGGATCAAACAGAATTTATAGAAATAATTATTTTTAACCTTATTTTTAAGGCAGGTTTCTGCAAAATCAACTAATCTGGAATTTTCCAGTCAGTAAGAATTGTTTAATACAAAATTATGTATTTTGTTGAAGTTTGTATTTAACAATTCAATCATTGAGTTTAAATTAGCAATTTCTAAAAATTCACTAGAAAATATGCCATCAATATTTTTAATGATATTTTTATCTCTTAATTCATTAAGATTTTTCAAGTTAATTAGTGAGAAATTAGTGCTTTGAGAAAATTCTTTTAAGTCTTTTATACCTATGTCACTAGCTATTTGGTTAATTTTTTGATAAATTTGCAAGGTTGAGGAATATTTTTTTAAGCTTCTAGGTACTGGTGGTTTAATAGTTAGTGAGTTCAATAATTCTTGTTGTTTATCAATTAATGCAACTGAAGGTTTTAAAACATTATTAAAAAATTCTACTAGTTTGTTGTAATTTAATTTTGGGGTGTATCTGTTGAATGAAAGAATAGAACTTCTAACATTTTTGTATTTTGAAGAAAACAACCTTTTGAAAAAGTTCTGATTGTTATTTAAAACTTCTTGTCATTCTTTGATTGTGTCTTGAGTGGGTTTATTAGATTTAAGAAAATCCATATTAATATCAAAATTTTCATAAATATTAAATTGTTTATTTATTTTATCTAGCTGCTGAATAATATTAATTTCTTTATCAAAGTCTTTTATAGCTGATAATTCAGTTTTTGAAAATACTTCTTTATGATGTATTCATAAATTAAAGAGTTCAAAAAGACTAGCAAAAGCAGTTTTGAAAGGTTTTTTGTTAAAAATATATAAATAACTTTGTCACTGTTGTTTTAATTCTTTGAGTAATTTTTCAACTTCTTTTAATTTATTAATATCTAATAAAGTTTTAAAGCTTTTGAAATTAAATAATTCAAAATTATTTGAGCTTAAAAAAGCATGTAAATCATTTATTGGTTTTTTAAATGAACTAAAAAAGTCATTATATAGTTCATAATCAGTAAGGGTTTTAGTTTGGATTAAATTAAAATAATTAATTACTGCTTGATAATAATTTATATCTAAATAAGGAATATTAGTTTGATAAATTAAAGTTGTGAATAACTCAGTATTTTTAGCAGGAAAAACATCAATATAGTCTTTTCTAATCAATTCATTATATTTGTTAATACTTGTGTTTAAATTTTCAAATTTTCCATCTGATAATTTTTTATCAAGAAGTAAATAGAATGGATTTGATAGTTTTTCTAGATGTTTTAAAACCGAATTGTTATTGCTAAAATGTTCTTTGGTTAAAATAAGAACCTTCTTATTTTTTGATATTAATGAAGCAGTAATATTGGCTAGTGTATATGATTTACCAACACCAGCTATAGAATTTAAAACAATATCTTTACCACTATGTGCAAGGGATAAAAGTTTTAATTGTTGTTGATTAATTTGTAAAAATGTGTAATCATTAAGACTTAATTGATCTTTTTGATTTAGAAAATCAAAAGCATTAGATAAAGTGAAATTTAATTTATCAATATTGTCTACCATTAAATCCAATGAATACAGTTCGTTTGATTTAATAAGTTGTAGATAGGCAATATATGTATTAACAGTTCACTCAGTCTTTTTATATTCCTTTTGTATTTTGTTACTTAATAAACTTCATAGCTTTTTCAAATTTGTCATATTAGGTTCTTTTTGAAAGTTTTCAAACATTTTGTCATTAATTTGAATATTGTAGTTATCTTTAAGTTTTTCAAGTAAGTGTTGATTAATATGAATTTTAGGATTAGATAAAGTGTATGCTTTAACTTGATTTCTTTTCTTTTTAAAAGTTATATAAACAAAACCAGAGTGTACAAAGTTATCTGAAGTTTCATTTTCTTTCCATTTTAAAATGCAAATAGGAAAAGCGATTATGCTTGCTTTGTCAAGGTCACAATTTTTGTCAATAAATCAAGGAAGATTGACGTAAGATTTTTGTTTCGCATTTTCTAGTAAGTTTAAGATTTGTTGAATAATATCTTGGTTTCTAAAGCTTTGTATTTTTAGGTCATTAATATTTATGTTTGTAAAGAACTTTTTATGAGTTAACTGATAAGCTCTTTTTGTATCTAAAAATTTCTTTATTAGGTTTGCATTTTCCATTAAACGCCTTTCTGTCGCTTAATTATTATAATATAAGAACTTTTAGCTAATTAAGGTCAAAACAAAAAACCTTCACAAAAGTGAAGGTTAATTTTTAACTATTTCAAGTTAATATTTCATCTTTTAAAGTTATTGGGTAATTTAATAATAAGTATTCAATAGCTTCTTGGAATTTAACATTTAATGAAGCCGAACCTCTAAGTTTCATTAATACTTTAAGTTGTTCAAATAAATCAAATGTAAAGATTTGTTTTGATATTTTAATAATTTCAAGCATACCAAAAGCTATTTCAAGATATGAAATTTTTGAAATGTGTCTGATACGTTCGTTGTGAATTCTAAATTTCATTTTATCTCATGGATAGTAAATAAATTTATCATCAATATGATACTTTTCAGGCAACGACATTAAAGCTTTTCTCATGTATTGATTCACATAACTTGGTGCTGTGTAACCAATTACGTTTTTAATAAATTTTTTGTACTCATTAACTAGAACTGGCGAGTATTTTCTAAGGAATTGATCTGACGTTAATCTTTTGTCTTTGTAATAAGCGTTGATAATGTCCATTTCAATATCATCATCTGGATAAGTTTCAAAGTCATAATGAACCTGTTTAGTTATCATTTGTGATTCAATTTCAACTTCTGATTCAGTATTTTCTTGTTCATCAAGAGCTTTGACTACATCTTTATTAGCAATTATTTCCTTGATGTAATCATGTAGTTTTGAAGTTGCAATTCATTTGTTTTTAAATCAATCTGTTGATCAAATACGATATATTTTTCAACCTTTTGATTCTAAAACTTGTTGACGCAATCTGTCCCTATCACGAGCACTTTTTGATGAATGATATAAAGCACCATCACATTCAATACCTAAAATAAATCTATTTGGATTGTCAGGATCAACTATAGCTAAATCGATTTTAAATCCTGAGCAACCAACTTGTTTTTCAACTGAATAACCAAGTTTAATTAATTCATTGTAAACTTCAAATTCAAATGGGCTATCAAATTCTCTTAATTCATTTGGCTGAACATTTTCATCAATTGTTTTACCAAATCTAGCAAAGTTCAAGTAGTTTTTAAAGTAAATTAAACCACTTTGATCAGTAGTTGCTTGATCTGCTGGTTTGATAACAATATCATCAGGTTTTAAAGAAGTAACTACAATTGTAGACTCTTTAGCTCTGGTAGTAGCAACATTAAGTCTTCTATAACCATTACCACTGTTGATTGGACCAAAACGTTGATAAACATTTCCATTAGCACTAGGTCCATAACAGGTACTTAAGATAATAATATCTCTCTCATCACCTTGAACTGTTTCAATATTTTTAACGAAGAAAGGATTTGTTTTTTCTTCACTTAAAAGAGTTGAATATTCAGGGTTTTTTAATAAGAATTTAGCTAAAGTGTTTTCAACTAACATTTGTTGCTTTTTGTTAAAACATACAACACCAACAGATTTAGTGTTTTTGAATTGTGCATAAATTTCTTTAATAACATTTACAACTCCCATTGCTTCTTGTTCATTAACATTATCAATGAATTGACCATTAACATATCTGTTAATAACGCCAGCAAATTGGTTAGGGTTGTCATGATTTGGGAATGTAATTAATTTCTTATAAATTAAAGTATTTGAAGGCATAATAAGCTCTTCATATTTACTTCTGTAGTGTCATAATAAAGGTACTTTATTACTAAATCCAGATGCAAATTCTAATAAACTTTCATATCCATCTGATTCAAGATATTCAATTTCATTTTCAGTGTTTTCTGTTAATTCGAAGAAGCTTGTAGGTGGTAGTTGGTGTCTATCTCCAGCAATAATTCATTGTTTAGCTCTAACCATAGAACCAATTGATGTTTCAACTTTAACCTGTGAAGCCTCGTCAAAAATAACAACATCAAAAGTAAAGTTAGGAATAGATTGGAAATATGAACTAACAGAAAGCGGAGACATCATTAAACAAGGTTTTAATGTTTGAATTAAATTAGGCATTAATTCAAACATTTTTCTAATTGGCATAATGTTTCTGGACTTGTTAGCTTCTCTTCTTAAAATGGCAACTTCATTTCAGTTTCCTTCTAAACTATTGATATTTGGAATACTGTGTAAGAAGTTTTCATTTATTTTGTGATGAGCGTTGTTGATAACTAGTTTCTCGTTGTTTGAGAATGATTTTTTAAATGCTTCTAGTTGAACTACACTATAGTCTGCAAGGTCTATAAGTTCTTTTTTGATAATTAAATTAACAACTTGTTTGGCAAAAACATCACCAAAATTTTGTTTTATGTTATTGTGCTGAGCATATGCTATGAATTCTTGTAAGTTTTTATCAAAAGTTTTTAAAATAGAATTTATGTAATTGAAGAATTGAAAACCTTTTTGATCTACTTGGAAATTAGTTGCTTGATATTTGACATATTGGTTTGAAAAACTATTTATATCTACTAAATTAGGATTAAATAAATCTAAGAAATTATTAAATATTTCAATGCCATTTTTGTTTTCAAATAAGTTATAAAGACTTTGATAAACTGAGCTTGTTGAATTGGCTCAAGCAAATATTTCTCTAATAAATGAAGGTGAGTCATTTAACTCTAAATTACCAAGATTTTTCTTAATATTGTAATATCAATTTAAGTTATCTAAATGTAGTTGTAAATCATTAAAATCAAGATTTACAAACTCTTTAGAATGAGTGTTTTTAAAAATGTCATTCTTTAATTGAACTAATTGAGATATTTCTTTTAAAACTTCAGCATCTTTAATTAAATCAGATTGCAGTTTTTTATTAATTCTTAAGTTTTTCAAGACTTTTTTAGCACTTCTATATTCTGATGAAAATAAAGAGCTTGTAAATCTTTTAAACCCTGTTCTATGGTGTTTGTTTAGTATATTATTAATATCTTTTCAATCATAATCTACTGTTTTTTCAACGTCATAATTGTCATTAATTAACTGAGCTTTTTGATGAATTGCTTTATATGTTTCAACAATTTCAGTAATTTGTTCTATTTCAAATTCTAAACTAACTATTTCTTCAATTTTTCAGTTAATTACATTGTTATTTTTAATGTTTTTGATTAATTGATAAAAGTTTTGAATTCAACTAGCAAATGGTTTAGTTTCACTTCCAGCAATTAATGTTTTTAAGATATTGTCTTGTAAATAAAATAGATTATTAAAGAACTCTAGAAATAGTTTAGATTTTTCAACCACATTATAGTATTCTAAATCAGGTTTAATACCCCATCAAATTGAAGAATATACTTCAAAATTATTCTTTACAAATTCATCATAAATTGAGTTTAATAAACCAACTTGTTTATCAAGTTGAGTTCTATCAATTTGATCAAAACCTTCAATATCAGAGTTATATTCATCAGTAACGTTATAACTGTAATATTTACCTAAAAGTTCATAAAGAGACAGCTGAATTGGTGTAATTACTTTACTTAATTTTTGATAGTAGTCATCTAAATAATCTCTATTTTGAGTAGTGTTATTTTGAATTGAAGCTAAAACTTCTTTGTTGTAAATCAATGATTGAGTACCAAGTTCTAAAGTTTCCATTAATTCATCTAAAACTTCTTTTTTATTTAGGTTTATATCATGAATTGGAAGCACTAATTTATCTAATTTGATTTTAGCTAAATTAGCTAAAACAACTTCTAAGGCTGCCCTTTTTTCAGCTACAAATAAGACCTTTTTACCACGAGCAATAAGTTCGGTAATAATGTTAGTAATTGTTTGAGATTTTCCAGTACCTGGAGGACCTTCTAAAACAAAACTTTGACCATTAATAGCATTTTGAATAGCTGCTTCTTGTGATGAGTCACTATCTAAAATGTGATAATAATTAGCATAATCAATATGTTTATCAACTGCATTAGGTGTAATTGTTTGACCTACTGCAATATTTTGACCAGTAAATGATTGGAAGAATTTAGAATTTAAAATTAAATCTTCATTTTGTTCCATGTCATTAAGCATGTTGATATTTGAGAAACTTAAGTTGGTTAATTCGATATTGTCAATAACTTCTCATCTTGAATCATTAACTTTTTGAATTTGTTGTTTAACAAACTCAATGTATTGATAAAACTTATCTTTAATTGATGTATTTTGTTTATTTTCATCATCCAAAGTTTCTTTAAGTTCTAAACTAATACCAAACATTAATTCAAGTTTTCTAATTAATGATAAGTTAAAAGCATAATCTAAGTCATTTAAACTAGCACTAAATGATTCTCTAGGATTTTTAGTTAAAACTGTTGGAATGAAAAATAAAGGTGAATAAAGTGTAGCACTAGATTCAGGGCTTTCATATCACTTTAAAAAACCAACACAGAAATAACTTATTTCAACTGAAAATTCTTCACGAGATAATTTAGCAGCTTTGTTAATGTTTCTTAAAACTGCTTCAAGTTTAGTTGAAGTTAAATTTGTTACTAAATCTTTATTTTTAGCATAGTTAAAATTTAATTCATCTAAAATTGTCAAAATATCTTGTTTTGAATATTGTTCTTGACGCTGAATTGTTGATAATTCAATATCATCAATATCTGTTTCAGTTAAGTTATAAAAATGAACATTTCTTACTTCATTGTCAACATAGTCTAAGAATTTATCAACATCAGGATAAACAATTCTAACTGAACCTGTTTTTGTTGATTTGTAATTAATAAACTTATTTCTTAACGAATAATCAATTAACTTATCTTTTCATTTACTAAGATTTTGTTTAAAAATATCTTTATCCATATTGCCTCTTTTGTAGCTTTAATTAAGGTGTAAACGACTTATTTTCAATATTAAGTCTTTATTTAAATTATCATTTATTTTTTACAAAATCGCAGTAACATATTGTATTTTTTCAATGTGATGCAAAAAATTAAAGTTTAAAATGCTTTTAAAGTAGCATAATTAAGTAAAAAGTGCGTTTTCAGCTAATTTTTAAGCAATAAAAGCACTTTTTGTTTATAACTTGTTATAATTACCAAAAGAGGTTGTATGAATAAACAATATGATTTAGTAATAATTGGTGCTGGACCAGCAGGTTTAAATGCTGCACTTTATGCTTCAAGAGCAAATATTAGTGTTGCATTTATTGAAAAAGGTACTCCTGGTGGTAAATTATCAGCAACTAGTAAAGTAGAAAATTGAATAGGTACAGAAATTATTGATGGTTGACAATTAGCTCTTAATTTCTTTGAACATGCTCAAAAATTTGGAGCTGTTTACACCTATGGTGATGTAGTAAACGTTGAAAACGTGTCAAATAAACTTAAAAAAGTTCATTTAGCAGATGGTTCAATTATTGAAGCAAAAGCAGTATTAGTAGCTACTGGAATGAAAAACAGAATTCCTACTTTTATTGAAAATATTGATAAGTTTACTAACAAAGGTGTTAGTTATTGTGCAATTTGTGATGGACCATTATTTGGTAAAAATCCTACATTAGTTCTTGGTGGTGGAAATTCAGCTGTTGAAGAATCAACTTATTTATCAAGCATAGCTTCTGAAGTTCATTTAGTTATAAAAGACAATGATTTTACAGCTGAAGCTAGATTGGTGCAAGATTTATTAAAATTACCTAATGTTAAGGTTTATCGTAATTCACAAATCAAAAAACTTGATGGTGATTCAATGTTAGAAAGTGCTGTTATAGTTGATAAAGATGGAAACGAAACAACAGTAAAAGTATCATCATTCTTCCCTTACATTGGAATGGAGTCAACTGCTTGATTTTTAAAAGATTTAGATATTCTAGATGAAAGAGGATTCATTATTACAGATGAATTTATGGAAACTAAAGTTCCAGGAATTTTTGCAGCTGGTGATATTAGACAAAAAGACATTAGACAAATAGTAACTGCAGCTAATGATGGTGCTATTGCTGGAAAGAAAATTGTAGACTTAATTAATTCAGAGAATTAAAAAACAGGCTTAAGCCTGTTTTTATTATTCTTCGATATAAATATTTTCCAAATCATCAAATCCATATCTTTCAGTTCCGTAGTATGGATTATTTAAATCTTGGATATTTTCAAAGTGTGGTTTATATTGTTGTTTTGAATAACCTCAAAACGGATTGTTAAATGGATGAACAAATGAAGGTTGAAGAATTACGACTGGTTTGTTAATGTCGTAATTTCAATTAAATTCATTTTCAATACTATCCATTTGAGGTCAAACAGCTTCGTTTCATATTAGGTCTTGTTGTTTTTTAAGTGAAAAATTATTAATATTGACTGAATTTATTATAAATAATTGTTGTTTATCTGATTTAGGTAGTTTTATATTTAATACAACTTTTTCATCTTCTGTATTATCATAATCATTTAGTAATAATTTTTTTGATTCTTCAATATCGTTTCAAAAGTCTAAATCAAATGTGTTTGCTGTGTATAAAGCTAATCATAAATTTAATGACAATGCTTGACCTTGCGAGTTAGCATCATTAAATTCTTGTAATAATGAATTCAGTTTGTTTCTAAAATCAGATGGTAATTCAAAGTAGTTTTGATTTACTGTTCATCTGTCTTTTATTAATCAATTTGACAAGTCAATTTGTTTTAATTTTGTTTCTATAAAGTGTGAATACTCTTCAAAAGTCTTTAATTTAGGTAAGTATGCAAAGTTTATATAATTCGATTCAAAGTGAGTTTCAACTTCAGAACCTTGTTTTAATATTTCTTTTTCTTCCTTATTAATTCTAATTAGATAGTTACCAAAATTGTTTATTTGATTTTTAGGAATATTTAAACTAATATAATAATTATTTTTATTACCTTCAGAGTTAATTTTATAACCCTTAAATGATGGCATTAGTCCATGATATGATCATAATTTTAATGTTTTGTTATTTCAATTTAAAGTATCTGAAATTAATTTAGAGTTATCAACAATTTGGTTTAAAGATTTGAATTTTTTGTTGTTTTTTCAATTTGGATTATTCAAAGAAAAAGCTTTTTCAAGGTTATAAAGATATGATAGACTCTCGTTAGAAGCATTAAAGTTATAATAAAGTTTATAAACATTTTCAGCTATGTTGAATTCAGGATTAAATTCTATGTCTTTACCAATTGATTTGTTATCAGAATTATGTTTATTAAAAGGATCGGTGTATTTTTCATATTCTTCATTGTTTTCAGTTATAGCAATATCATATTGACTTTGGTTAAATATAGGCACATAATTTCTATACATAATGAAGTTGTGATATGTCTGATATTGCATTAAATAAATTGAATATAAATTCATCTTTATTATGTTTAATAAAACTGAATTATCAAGAATGTTGGATATAGTTGCTTGCTCGTTTCAAGAAAAGCTTTTATATTCAAGAGTGTCCTTAAAAGTTTTAATGGCATTCTTGTGGCTATTAATAAGTAATAAAAGTTCAGTATTTTTAGTGTAGTTTGATTTTTTTGGTTCAGTAATGTGTTTAAGTAAGTTATTTAATTCAATTTGTTGATTTTTATTTATTGAATTTAAATATGTAGTTTTTACATTTTTATTGTTTTCTAAGTTAGAGTTATTTTGACAAGATAAAGGTATAAGGCAACCAAGTAGCAGCGTTCAAGAGAATTTAAATATTCGTTTCATTTAAACAGTAAATCTCCAATTCATTGTTAATAATTTTTTCATATGCTGAAACAAACTCTTTTAAAACTTGGTTAATATAAGTATCATTAGCTCAGTTTTTTGAATTCATATAACTTCTTAATTTATACAACATGTATTTTAATTGAGGAAAACTCATAAACACATCTACTGCATTAACTTTTCTTAAAGAAACTAATGGCAATGGCGAAATGAAAAGAAATTTTAAAAAGTTTTTTATTGACTTTTTCATTTTTTATATTTCTCCTATTTTTTTATTTATAACTTCTATTAGTGATGTTTTTGGTGAAACTCAAATTTTTAATTTGTGCAAATCATTTTTAGGGTTATTTAGAATTTCGTTTTTTATTAAAGCTATATTATTGTTAAATGAAATTTGAACTAATTGATCTAAATCAGCAGAATTCACTAAATAAATTGCTAAATTATTTTTTTCCAAATCTGAAGAAATAGAGATTTTAAAATAAGTTTCTTTATTATTTAGATTATTTAGCTCTAGCAAGTTGTTGTTTTCCAGATTTATTTTTTTAAATTCTTCTAAGTTTATCTGGTTGTATAAAATTGATGAAAAATCAAATGTTTTATCTTCAATATTTTTAAAATAATATTTATTTTTAATTTTTTCAGAATAAAGATAAGTATTGATTAAATGTTTCTGAAACATTTGGTTTTCATAATCATTTTTTAAAATACTGTTTGAAAAACTGTTATCACTTCAAGTTACATATTTTGATTTTGTAAATTCATCAAAACTTAATAATTTAGGTAAATAAGCAAAAATTAATTCAGTGTATTTTTGATCTGTATTTTGAATATTTGATGTCTTCAATTTATAAAATAGTTTACCAATCTGATCATTTGAATTAAAAGGAACATTTAATTTTATGAAAAGATCAGTTTTTGTATTATCAGATTTAGTTGAAACGAGTTGCGGTCAAACTTTTATTAAACTATTTGCATTAGATAATGACTGATATTGATTTTCTAAATTGTTACCATCTTTCTTAGAAGTTTCAAAAACCTTTAAAGGAAGTTTATACATATCATCTATGGTAAACAAACTAGAGCTTTTATAATCAAACATATCATTTGTTAATTTATTTGTTGTAATTTTGTTGTATGAAGAATAATCAAGAAAGTTTTCTAAAGTTTTATCAAATTCCATAAAATCTTGATTTTGCAACACTTTAAAATAAGATATGTAGTTATTTAAGTATTTAATATATAAATTTATTTCAAAAACTTGATTAAATTCATTAAAGAATTCTGATTGTTCTTGTATTGTTAAATCAATAAAAGGATACTCTGACTTTTTATAATTTTCAAACACTTGTTTATATGTTCTAACAAACTCTTCGTTTAATGAAATTTTTAAAATTTTAAAATCTAAGTCATTAATGTATTTAGATAAATTTGTTAAACTCAAACCAACATGTGTCGGAGTTGGTAAAAATATTTTTTGTTTTATTGAGCTGTCAATAGCTCTGTTTATTTTTATTTCTTGATCTAGGGTTAAAGTTGTATCTTGACAACCAACTAACCCTAAAACAGGAAGTAATGATAAAGGTAGTAGTTTAAATATTTTTTCATATATAAGGCCTTATTTATTTTTATTTCATTTAAATTATTTAACTTTTGATGCAAAAAGTTTTCTAAATGTATTTTGCTATAAATGGATTATGGTAATTTTGCAGAAATCTGCAATTTTTAAATGTGTTTTTTCATAATAACGATGGTTTGATATATAAAGTAAACAAAAAAGAAAAGCCAAGGCTTTTCTTTTAAATTTTTAAAACAATTTAAATCTATTATCGTCTGGTAAATCTTTGAAAAGATCAAAGGTTTTTTCTAGTTTACCAAATAAAGTAGTGTTAACTTTAGAACGTTTTTGAAAATCTTCTTTAGATTTAAATTCTTCCTGTTCTCTTGCTTCAACAATTTGTGAAGCAACAGCTTCTCCAAGTCCTTCAACAGCTGAAAAAGGAGGAATTAAGGAATTATTTTCTCGATCAATAGTTCATTCTGAAACAGCTGATTTTTCTAAAGATAAATTAGATATAGAAATTCCTCTAGCATACATTTCTCTTGCGATTTCCAAAGTTGCTAAAATACCTTTTTCTTTGTCAGTAGCATATTGATTTGAACTTATTTCTTTTATTCTTTGATTAATTTTTGATTTAGAAGAATCATTAATCATAGTTTCTAAATCAAATTCTTTTGATCTTGTTGTAAAGAACGTTGCATAATATTCGATTGGTCTATAAACCTTAAATCAAGCAATTCTTCATGCCATTAAAACATAAGCAGCTGCATGGGCTTTAGGGAACATATATTGAATTTTTTGGCAACTGTCAATATATCAATCTGGCACATTATGAGCTTTCATAATTTGAACCTGACTGTCTTCAAGTCCTTTACCTTTACGAACTCTTTCCATTATTTTAAAGGCAGTTAGAGGTTCTACATTTTTTGATATTAAATAAACCATAATATCATCACGACAAGAAATAACTTGATTTAATTTAAACCCTTGTTGTTTAATTAAATCTCCAGCATTACCTGTTCAAACATTTGTACCATGTGATAAACCAGATAATGAAACTAGGTCGGCAAACGATTCAGCTGAAGATTCATGAAGCATACGACGAACAAAGTTTGTACCAAATTCAGGAATACCTAAAGCGCCAGTTTTTTCACCACCAATGTCATCAGGTGTAATACCTAAAGCATCTGTATTTCTAAAAATTGACATAACTTTTAAGTCTTTTTTAGGTATATCTTTTCTAACATCTAAACCTGTTAATCTTTCAAGCATTCTAACAGCTGTGGGGTCAACATGACCTAATAAGTCTAATTTTAAGACGTTTTCATGAATTGCGTTGTAATCTAAATGGGTTGTACGCATATTTTTGTCATTATCATCTGATGGATAATTAACAGGAGTAAACATTTCAGGGTCATATTCCTTAGGAATAACGATAATTCCACCAGGGTGTTGACCTGTAGTTGCTTTAATACCTGTTAAAGTAGAAGTTAAATAATCAACTAAATGATTATCAATATCTAAATTATAGTTTTCAATAGCATTTTTAATGTGTCCAAAAGCAGTTTTAGTTTGAAGTGTTGATATAGTTCCTGCTCTAAAAACGTGCGATTCACCAAAGAGGTTTTGAACCTCTTTGTGAATAATTTCTTGAAAATCACCTGAGAAGTTTAAGTCTATATCAGGAGTTTTGTCAGCATTAAATCCTAAAAATGTTTCAAATGGAATTGTTTGTCCATCTTTATCTAATAAGGAATTACATTGTGGACAATTTTTATCTTCTAAGTCAAATCCAGAAGTAATTTCTGGATTTGAAGATAGTTCAAAATATTTACAGTTATTACAGATATAGTGTGCTGGAAGGGGATTGATTTCAGTAATTCCAGAGAAAGTAGCAACAAGTGAAGAACCAACACTTCCACGACTACCTACTAAATAACCGTTATCTAAAGAATATTTAACTAAAATATGTGAAATTCAGTAAATAACATCAAAACCATGTTCAATAATAGGGGTTAGTTCTTTGTTAATTCTTTCTACTATTATTTCAGGTAAATTTTCACCGTATTTTTCTTTAGCCGTTTTTCAAACTAATTCAGGAAGCTTAACTTTTGAGTTATCAAAGTTAGGTGTATATAAATCCTTATGAATAACAATGATATTATCATCAACCATATCAGCAATTCGATTAGTGTTTTCAACAACAATTTCATATGCAAGTTCTTTGTTGTTTAAAAACTTAAATGAATCAACCATTTCTTCGGTTGTATAAAACTCTAATTTAGGCAGTTTTAAAGTACCATTTTTAGCTTTAGAAGTGTTAAATAAAAAGTGTGTACTATTGTTTTTTCCTTTAGAGTGGACTAAACCAATAAATGACATTTCAGATGATGAATCTTTATATCTAACATCACCAGTGGCAACAGGTATTTTTCCATGTTTTTTAGCTAAATTAATTAAGTGATTAATGCTTTCATAGATTTGATCTAAAGACATTCCATCATTATTGTCTATCATATGTGTTAAAGTGTTAGGGTTAGGAATTTCAACATAATCAACTAGTTTAACTCATTTTTCAATTTCAATATCTGAAGAATAAAATAAAGCATCTATTAAATGTGATTGTAAACCACCTGAACCAATAATTAGGTCTTCAGTGTCTTGCAGATCTTGTAAAAATAATTTAGGAGAACCAAAAAGTCTTTCTGTTAAAGTCTTAGAGACTAGCTTAAACAGTTTTTTTAATCCATTTTGATTCTTAGCTAAAACATTAATGTGATATGACCAAGTTTTATTGTAAACATTAGGTTCAGAGATTTTTTCAAAGTCTAAAAAGTTTACAATTCCACGTTTTTCTAAATCTTCAATAGCAAAGATTCAAGCTTGCGCTAAAACATTAGCATCATAGTCAGCACGGTGAGCAACTGTAGGGTCATATTGAACTTTATATCTATCACAGAAGTTTTCTAGTCTGTGTTTTGATTGTTCTAAAAATAAAAATCTTGAAATATAAAGAGTATCAACAAAAAATGTATTAGGCAATGGTCTATTGTGTTCTATGAATTTTTGAAAAATATAATGCATGTCAAATTTAGCATTGTGAGCTACACAAATTCTATTATTTAACATTTCATACATTATGTCTAAAGATTCTGAAGTTTCTATACCAAAATCAATTAACATCTGGTCAGTAATTTTAGTTAGTTCTTTAGTGGTTGGTTTTAGAGGTTTGCTTGCTTTGACAAAAAACTGTTTTTTGTCAATAATTTGACCATCTTTAACTATTGATGCTCCAAACTCAATAATTTCACCATGTCTAGGAGATAAGGAGGTTGTTTCAATATCTAAAACAACGTATTCTTGGTCTGCAATTTTTAGATCTTGATTTTGATAGTTTAATAGAAAATGATGTTTTTTATCTATGACATCAAAAGCTACTCCATAAATAGGTTTAACACCTTGTTTTTTCGCTGAATAAAAGAAGTCTGGAAAACCTTGAACACCATTTGCGTCAACTAAGGCAACTGCTTTGTGCCCTAAGTTTTTAGCAATAGAAATAATTTCATTAGGTTCTAATAAACCATCCATTGTGGTCATTTTTGATCTAGTATTTAACTCAACACGTTTAGTTTCATATTTATCTTGTTTAACAGGTCTTGTGTCATCAATTTTGACAAAATGATTTAATGTAATGCTCTTAATTCTTGTTCCATCACTTGCCCTTTTGCTGTATTGGTTAACTGTAACTCTAGCAAAAGCTTCGATGAATTCATTAACTTCTGGTACTTCAACTTCTCTGCCTTCACGGTAAAAAACCGTAGCTTCAATTCCTGATTTAAAGTCAGTAATACCTAAGGTATAAATTTTTAATTTTTTATCTGCTATTTCTCTTACATCTTTTTTATAAACAAAACCTGAAATTGAAACTAAATCACCTTCTGATATATCTTCAGAGTTATGAATGTCTTTAATATCCATTTTAATATATTGATTTGGTTTAGGTTTTTTAAAGAACTTAGGAGCTTCAACAAATTCCTGCTCAGCTTCATAATGGTGCTGATTTTCTTTATTTTCTTTACGAATTTGCTCTTCAATACTTTCCAATTCAACCTTAAGTTCAAAATGAGGAATTAACTTTAAATTAGGTAAAAAATTAGCATTAAAGTAATTGTTAACCATATTAGTTAATGATTGATAAGTTTGACTATTTTCTAAATCAAAATAATTAAAAAATCATGTTTGATTTTGTATATCAAACTGTAAATCAGTTTGATTAGAAACTGCTTGAGCTAAAATAGTATTTTTAAAATGACTATTTTTGTTAATGATAGTATATAAGGCTTTTTGTATATTAACAGATGACAAATCAACATTTTCAAACAAATACTTAATTATTCAATTATGTTTTTTAGCAATTCTTTGTAATTCAATCAATTTATTAAAGTCTGGAAAAGAATTTAAAGTCATTGAAATATTTAAAAAAGTCACTGTTTCACCTGATTGAGTTTTTTGTGAAACTAAACCTTCTTTGTTTATTTTCAAGATTTGAAAATCACTAAATTGATCAATATTTACTGATCAAGAATTTTGAATAAGTGTTAAGAATTTTTGAACAGTTTGGTCATTATTAATATTCATATTGCCTCCTATGTTATGATAAAAATTGAAATATAAGCTATTTTAATTTAAATAAATTGGATTAATATTTCTGATTTATATTAACCTTAAAATTAATAATTTAATTATATATCTTTACTTAATCATTAGACAGGTTATAAAGTCAAAATTATTGGAAAATGTTTTTATTTATGTTCTAATAAACTGTCATAAACTTTCAAAAGTGTATAATTTAACTAATAAATTTTAGTAGTTAAATTAAAAGAGAATTAAGGAAGGTAACATGAAGCCAGTTGTTAAATGAGTTGGAGGTAAAAGGCAAATAATTCAAAAACTTTTAGCTCTTGCTCCTAGTGATTTTAATAAATATTATGAGCCATTTGTAGGTGGTGGAGCAATGCTTTTGAATTTAAAACCTAAAAGTTTTGTTATCAATGATATTAATTCAGAATTAATAGACATGTACAACTGTTTATCAAACAAAAATAAATTACAAAAACTCCTTAATTTATGTGATGAACATCAAAAAAATCATAGCGAGCAATATTTTTATCAGATAAGAGAATTGGATCGAAAACCAAATTATCAGAATTTATCAGAACCTGAAAAGGTAGCTAGATTAATTTATTTAAATAAAACAGGTTTTAATGGTTTATATAGGGTTAATTTACAAGGTTTTTTCAATGTTCCTTATGGTAAAAGAGAAAAGTTTTCTTTATATGAAAAAGATAATGTTGAACAAATATTAGATTATTTCAAAAAATCAAACTTTCAAATCAAAAATACTGATTATAAAAATGCTATAAAAGGTGCTGAATCAGGTGATTTTGTATATTTTGACCCACCTTATGATGTAATTACTAAAACAACTTTTAAAAGTTATTCTAAATATGATTTTGCACAAGAACAACAAATTGAATTAGCAAATACATTTAAGACTTTATCTAAAAAGGTGTTAAATGTATGTTATCTAATCACAATACACCTTTGATTAGAGAACTATATAAAGATTTTAATATTCATGTAGTTCATGCTCGTAGAAATGTAAATTCTAAAGCTAATGGGCGTGGACTTGTTGAAGAAGTGATTATTACTAATTATTGCAACAATATAGAGGATTAAATGCAAAAAAGAGATTTTAATATTTGATTTTCAAACTTTAAAGATTCAATAGTGACTTATGATTACTATGTTAATTTTGAAAGTGTCTATGAAAAAGTAGATGATTTAAAAATAGAACTAAATATTCTTAATTTTTAAAAGTTCAAAATTGTCTGAAATAGCAAGATCATATCATGGTTTAATCGAAGATTTAAAAGAAGTTAAAAATTTTGAATTTGGTTGAATAACGGATGGTAAAGGATGAAAAAAACACAAAGAAAGTTCTTTATGATTTTTTCAGTAATTATGATTGTATATTTAATTTATCTGATTTAGAAAATGGTACTTTTCAATCATTTATAGAAAAGAGACATAAAAACACACATTAAGTGTGTTTTTTGATTTCTAACTGAATATTTTACTTGATTTGCACTATTGAATAATTCAGTTACTACAATTTCATTCTTTTTAAAATATCATCTATACTTGAAACTATTTTTTGTTTTCTTCTTGTATTTCTTCAAAAGTTTCTTTTTCTTTAGTATCTTTTTTAGATTCTTGTTTTTTAGGTGTTTCTGTATTTAAACTTTTATCTTGTGAATTTGATACTTTAAAGTCTATGTCACTGGTATATTTGTTAAATTTAACAAAAGCAGGTGTTGGACATTTTAAAAATTCTATTGAAGCACTTACACCTGAAAAACCATAATGATCTATTTTTTCTTCAAAAGTTTTATCTAAGTTATCTCTAACTAGTAAGGAAGTGTTTTTGTTTATTTCAGCTATGTCACTGATTTCAAATTTTAATTTATTTGGTCATAAACTTTTACCTTTGTTATTTTTAGGTACAAAAGTAATTTTATTGCTTTTGAATTTAGCTATTTTTCCATCGTTTGAAACAATAGCAAAGGAATTATCATTAGATATCATGATAAAGTTATTTACTTTATCATCTAAAGATAAATAAACACCTTTTGTTCCTTTTGCTTTAGTTCCATACTGTGAAATATCTGTTTCTGAATATTTAGAAGCAAAACCTTTTTCAGTCAGTATAACAATATCACTTAAACCATCACTTAGTTGAGTGTTGATTAAAGTATCACCGCTTTCTAATCCTATAGCAGTGTAAGATTTGTTAATTCTTGTTGTTTCAAAATCTTTTAAAACAACTTTCTTAAAAAAACCATTTTTTGTTCCTAAAGTAACAAAAGCATTGGAATTTCAATCTTTAATTACCATTACTGAAACAACATGTTCGCTCAACATAAAGTCTGCAAAGTTTGATAAATGAATACCATTTTCTTTTCATTTCGTTTCATTAATTTTGTAAGCAGGAACAATAATATAGTTTCCTAAATTTGTAAAAATCAATAAATTGTGTAGTGAATTGACTTTATGATAAAAAGTTAAACAATCACCTTCTTTAAGTTGATAAGTTTCTAAAACATTTGAATCTATTACTTTGTTAGTTAAACGTTTTACATAACCATCTTTTGAAATAGCTATGTTTAATTCTTCTTCTTTAACTAAGTCAGTTTGTTGATATGAAAAATCAAATTTCTGATCTTCAATTTCTGTTTTTCTAGGTGTGCCAAATTGTTGTTTAATGGCATTTAGTTCTGCTATTAAAAACTTATTAAATTCAGCATTGCTATTTAATAATTTTTCAAATCTTTTGATTTGTTTTTCAAGTTCAGCTTTTTCTTTTAAATAAGCTTCTTTATCTGTTCTTGAAAGTCTATATAGTCTTAATTCTGCTATAGCACGAGCTTGATTTTCACTAAAAGCAAAGTGTTTGATTAAGTTAGCTATAACACCAGCTTTAGAACCCTCACTTTGTCTAATTACTCTAATAACTTCATCTGATATTTCAGCTACTTTAATAAATCCTTCGACTATTTCAAGTCTTAGTTTTGCTTTTTCTAAATCATAAGTCAAGGTTTTAGTTTTAACATCTTTGATATGACCAATATATTCATCAATTAATTGAGCCATATTTAAAGTTTTAGGTGAGTTATTAACAATACATGTGTTGTTGTATGAATAATTTACTTTTAAGTCTGTTTTTTGGAATAAATAGCTTAAAACACTGTTTTCATTAACATTTGAATCTAATGTAATTAAAATATTAATTCCATTACGGTCAGATTGATCTTTAACCTCAACAATACCATCGACATCTTTGTTTTGAATGATTAAATCAATGTCATAAACTAATTTTGATTTAACTACATTGAATGGAATTTCAGTTATTTCAATAAACTTGTTTTTATCTTTTGTAAATACTTTGTATTTACTAAATAAATAAATTTTATCTTTGTTATTTCTTCCTGTTTTTAAAGCTTCTAAAATACCTTCTGAACCTTTAATTACTCCACCTGTAGGAAAATCAGGTCCTTTAATAAAATCATTAACATTATCAAAATCACCTTTAGAGTTAACAATCCGATAAGTTGTAGCATCAATTACTTCAGCTAAATTATGTGGAGGCATATCTGTGGCCATACCAATGGCTATTCCTGTAGATCCATTAACTATCAAGTTAGGAAACAGTGATGGTAAAACAACTGGTTCGACTTCTGAATCATCAAAGTTAGGAGCAAACTTAACCGTTTTTTTCTTCAAATCACCTAAAACATATTCAGCGATTTTAGACATTCTAACTTCAGTATAACGCATAGCAGCTGCTGGGTCATTATCAATAGAACCAATATTTCCATGCATATCTAACAGTGGTAAATTTGTTTTTCATCACTGAGACATATTAACCATAGCATCATAAACAGAACTATCACCATGTGGGTGATATTTACCAATAACATCACCAACTATTCTGGCTGATTTTTTATATGCTTTATCGTTAAATAAACCTAATACAAACATAGAATATAAAATTCTACGATGTACAGGTTTTAAACCATCTCTAACATCTGGCAAAGCTCTTTGTTGAATGACATATTTAGAATATTTACCGAAACGGTCAGACATTATTTTTTCTAATGATTCATTAATAATTTTGTTAATAACTTTATTATTTTTCATATCACCTCTATCTTTAAAATTATAGTTAAAAATTCTGGATCTTGATTTTTGTTAATTTATTTCAATTACCTTTTTCATTATTCTTAATTCATTTTTTTGCGTTTTAAAAACTAAAAATTCAAAATATTTTTATGCAAGTTAAATATGGTAATTCCTTATTAGATCCCATATCTGAAAAAGTAAAAAGTGGAATTTTCAGCAAAATTTGCTTCAAAATATGATTTTTTTAAATTTTTATATGAAAAAGTAAAATAAAACTAAATTTTTTATCTGTTTTTATAAACTAAAAGTAAGAACAAAAATAAACACAGACGAAAGAAGAGATTAATAAATATGAACAATAAGAAAAAGTTGATAAAGAAGTCAGTTAGACTGGCTTCTTTGTCACTCCTAGCCCCACCTATTGCTGTTGCTATTAGTGCCGCAACTAATACAAATGATGTGGATTTATCAGACCCTGATATACAGAGTGTAGAAAAACTTAAAGCATATTTGAGTGAAAAGAAATTTACATATCAAAGACGTTTAAGACTAGGCGGATTACGTGCTGATCAAATTACTAAATTTGAAGATCAAATTAACACTGAAACAGCAGGAAAACAAGGAGAAGAACTAAAAAGAATTCTTGCTAACATCAAAACACAAATAAAATCAAAATTTGACTTTATGACAAAGTGATATGACATTTTTTTAAACAACTCACTAGGAGATCCTCTATGAGAAACTGAGTTTCAAGGATATAATGAGTCAACTGTTGACGGAATACGTCTAGTATCAGTTCCTAGAATTTCAGGTGATATGTATAGAGAAGATACTTATTGACACAGAAAAGGTTTAAAAGATGCTAAAGGCGTAGCTACTGAATTTGTTAAAAAGCACTTTAGATCATCGGCAGATGGTGGAACAGGTGATGATGCAGACAGAGCAGATACAGAAGAACAATTTAAAGCTGCAATTAAAGACTATATACCAAAATTTGAAGCAGCTGTTTTTCCTGATGATGATAGAAGACAAAGTGCTATTGAAAAAATAAGAAGAATAAAGAAATTTAACTGAGATTTAAGTACAACAGACACAACCAATGATGAATTCAACTCAAAAACAGGTGGAATAGGTCAATGAATTTTGGCATATTTAGGAACTAAATCTGATGTTGGTTGAGTACATGCGACTAATCATATTTCTAACGCAGATTTAGATTTAATTGAAAAAGCAGTTTCTTTCTTCAAAAGAGAACCCTTACCTGTTTTAGAAGATTTTTTTGGAAAAATAAAGAATAATGAATATAAAAATTCTGATAATTACAAGAATATTCAATTATTAAACCCGACAAAAGCTGGAGAGCTTGATCAAACATTCTTTTTATACAAAAAAATTATGATGTATACAGCTTCTCCATTATCTACTAATTTTGGAAGTAATATATTTGGTGGTCATAGATCTGGTCAATTAAGAAATATGGGTACTGACTGAGCTGGACCAAATAGTGATAAAACTGACTGAGTTTGAAGTGAAATTGCATCTAAAAATGTATTTACTTTTTCAGCTAAAAAAATTGTTGAAGACGCTCTGAGAAATGAAAAAAATGAATTAGTTCAAAAACTTAAAAATGAATTAACTTTTATCAGTAATATTGCCCCAATAGAAGAAGCTGCAATAAATAAAATGACATTAATTGCTGATATTAGAGCTAAAAAAGATGAACTTATTAAGAAGAATGCTAAAGAAAAACTTAATGCAAAAATTGTTGAAATATTAAACTATAAATATGACACTGCAACAGAAGATGTTTATAGAGATGCTAATCCTACAGAAAGACAAAAATTAGAAGATTATTTAGTTGAAGGTGAAGATTTATATAATAATTCAGAATTAAAAAGTCAAAATGATTATGATGCTGTTACAACAAAATTAGAAAGTGAATTCCCTTTTGTTCAACTACCTAAGGTTGTTGAATACAATAAATCAGTTTTAACAAACAATGTTAATAGCATGACTTTGTCTGATGATAATAAACAAAAACTAAAAGATAAAATCAATTCAGCAACAATTGATACATATGAAAATCTAAATAATTACAAACAACAATTTGAAGATTTAAAAAGAAAAACACAGGATGTAAATAATTTACAAACATTTGATCAAAACACAAAAAATGAAACACATAAAAAGTTGATAGAAGCACGAATCAATGATAACTCTAAAGGTGAAATTAATACTCTTGCCTTTAATAAAGATGCTGGTATTCAAGCCTTAAATTCATTTACAAATATTCCTGAAAATAAAAGGAATGATATTAAATCACTAATATTATCAGCTTTTGAAACCCAATCTTTAACAGATGCTATTTCTATTAGAGATAAAGCAAAAAATTATGCAGATGGTATTAAAACTTCTCGAAAAATACCTGCTAAATTTAAAGATAAATTAATTAATAGAATATCAACTGATAAAACAAATTTAAACAAATTAATTGCATTAACATCACAATATGAAAATCTTTTTGAAAAGATTAAGAATGCTAATTTAGATAGTGCAATAAGTTCTAATCTTGATGAAGAATTATCAAATATCACTGATGAAAACCAATTTGAAACTCTTTCACACAAAATTGATAACGAAATTGCTAAAAAATCCTTACAAGAAAAAGTTAATGCTTTAAACACTTACAAACAACAAAATCAACAAATATATGAATCATCTGAACCAACTAAAAAAGCAGAATTTGATCAAAAACTAACTGAAGCAGAACAATTACTGCAAAATGCATTAACAACTGCAGTTACATATGAAGAAACAAAAAGAAAATTAGAAGAACTTGAAGCCTTTGTTTCTGATCCAAAAGTTGCTGAATATTTAAAATCAGAAATAGAAAAACAAATTGAAGGTTATGAAAATGATTTTACAACCAATGTTGTTAATGAACTAAAAACAAAATTAAATGCTTTACCAAATCAAACTTCAGACGTAAAAGCCTGAAAAGCTAAATTAGAAAAAATTAAAGAAAACAACGATCAATTAAAAGTGTTAGATCAATTAAATTCTGATCAAAAAACTGTTGAATTACAAAAATTAATTCAAGACATTGATAATGAAACTAATCAACAAAAAGTTGTTGAAGCAGCTAAGAAAAAACAAGAAATCTTAAAAGTTCTTGAAGATAAAGTTACATATCCACAACTTGAAAAAGCAACATATTTAAAACAAATTTATGATGCACCAACTGTTGACAAATTAAATGAAATACAAACAGAATTAGGAATTGCTAATGCTAGAAAAGATCTAGAAGATCAAATTAAAAAAGCTCAAGAACATTTACAAAACAATAATGATAAATTCATAGAAGCAGATCCTACTGGTAAAAGCGAATTAGAAGCACTAATAAATGAAGCGAATGTTGAATTACAAAAACAACCACAATCAAGTGCTGAAAAATTTAAAGAAAAACTAGATTCAATTAAAAACAAAGTTGCTTCTCAAACTCTAGAACATTTTGTTAATAAATTAAAAGAAAAATTAACTAAAGATATTGAAAGCTATTCACCTGTATTATCAGCAGATAATATTACTAAACTAAAAGAAAAATTAAATAATTCTGCTTTAAATACTTATGAGCAAGTAAAAGAAGAATTTGCAAAAGTTCAAAAAGTTAAAGAAAAAGCAGATAAAATCAATACTTTAACATCATTAACACCACAAACAGCAACTAACTATAAAAACAAATTAGTTGAACAATTTGGGAATGATGGAAATTTAAGTGCAACAACTGAATTAGCCGAAAAAGTTAATGAAACAATTAGAGATTTTGATTCATCATATCCACATGTAGATAAAAACTCTAAAGTTTCTGATATTGAATCTGCTTCAGATTTAAATGCTTTAAACACTAAAAAAGAAGAATTAGCAAAAGAAAATGCTAAAAACAAACTTAAAAAAGCAATTGACAAAGCAGAAAAATATAAAAGAGAAAATTCAGATTTATATAATGATGCTGAAGAATCAAAAAGAAATGATTTTGATGCAAAATTAAAAGCTGCACAAGATGGTTATGCAGAAACTAATTTAAAATCTGTTCAAGATTACACAACCTTAGAACAAAACTTAGAAGCTGCTTTAACAGCTATTTCTCCAGAAAACGTTGTTGCTCAATTAAAAGCAAGATTTAGCACAGAAATTGAAGGATTTACTCCTGAACTTTCAAGCCGACAAATAGCTAAGTTAAAAGAACTTGTTAATTCTGATACTTTAACAACAAGACAAGCTGTTAAGGATGTATATAACAAAATTAAAGCATTTAGACCAAATGCTAAACAAATTAATGATTTGACTAATTTATCATCTGATGCAAAACAAAAAGCAATTGACAATATTATTAAAAATATTGAAAATCCAGACTTACAACTTAAAGATGTAACTTTAGCTAAAAACAAAGATACAGTATTAAAAGATTTAGCTGCTAAAAAGAAATATCCAAATCTTGAATTAGATACTTATAAATCAAGAATAGAACAAGCAGATAGTCAAGAAAAACTGGATGCTTTAACAACAGAATTAGCAAATCAAAATAAATTAAATGAACTTCAAAAACTAGTAGAAAAAGCAGAAAAATATCATAATGATAAACAATCTGATTTAACAATAGCTGATCCGGCAGGCAAACAAGCATTATTAGATGCAATCAAACAAGCAAAAGAATCAATAGACAAAGGTCATACAGCTGGTAT
This sequence comes from Mycoplasma nasistruthionis, assembly GCF_006228185.1. Classification (NCBI taxonomy): domain Bacteria; kingdom Bacillati; phylum Mycoplasmatota; class Mollicutes; order Mycoplasmatales; family Mycoplasmataceae; genus Mycoplasma; species Mycoplasma nasistruthionis. Next base: position 685,918 of record NZ_CP040825.1, read on the forward strand.
TGCTGAATTTACAGATAAATTAAATAAACTACAAAATGCCTATGATGATGTATCTGAAACAAATTACATAAGAAAATTAAAAGATACTGAAATTGCTAAAATTCAAAGATTTAATGATTCATTATCTTCATCAAACATTCAAGCATTAATTGAAAAAATTAACAATGCTAATCCAAATACAGTTGCTCAAATTCAAAAAGTATTTGCAGATGCTCAAAAAGTCCATGATATAGCAACAGAAATTAAAGCTCTATCAGATCAATTATCACCAAATACTATTCAAAATGCTATTGATAATTTAACAACAAATTCAGATAATCAAACCGAATTAGACAAAATTAAAGAAACAGCATTATCAAAACATAAATTACTAAAAGATTTTGAATCAACATATCCAAAACTTGACAAATCTGCAAATAAAGCAAATATTGAAGGTTTAACTGATAAAGCATCAGTTGATGCTAAAGAACTTGAATTAAGCAAAGAAAACGCTAAAAAAGACTTAGAAGAAAAAGTTGCTGAAATAGAAAGAGAACTTCAATCAGATCCTACAATTCACCAACAAGCAGAACCTAATAAGAAAAAAGAATTTGATGATGCTCTACAAGCTGCTAAAAAAGCATTACAAGATCCACAATTAAAAGATAAAGCAACATATGAAACATTAAAATCTAACTTAGAAGATAAATTACCTAATGTTAGAGAACAAGCTGTTTTAGCTTATTTACGTGAAAAATACAAAAAAGAAGTTCAAGGATATACAAATGAATTTAACCCTGAACAAATTAAAGAATTAGAAAAACTAATTGATGACAGTAAAGTTGACAATGTTTTAGGATTAAATCTATTAAAAATCAAAATAGATGAAATTAAAGATAAAGCATCAAAAGTTAAGTCTTTAAGTCAAGTTAAAGATGATACAAAAACAAAAGCTATAAGTTCATTGATTGAAAAAATAAATGATGACGATGGTCAAAATCAAATCATTGAATTAATCAATAAAAAAGAACAATTATTAGCTAATTTTGACACAGCTTATCCACATTTAATTAAAACTAACTTTGAAAATCAAATTAATGAATTAGCAACTATTGAAGATGCTAACAATTATCAAACAGAACTTGAAAGCAGAGACAAATTAGAAGAACTTAAAGCTAAAAAACAACAAGTTGAAGATTATAAGACTAACAATGATACAGTTTATAATAACGCACAACAAACTGACAAAGATGCGTTAGAACAAACATTGCAAAATGCCACAACAGCAATTACAACAGGACACACTTTAGGTAAAGATGTTTTACAACAACACATTACTGAATTAGATAGAGCATTATCTAATGTTTCATCAGAAAAAGTTTTACGTGAAGTTAAACAACAAAAAGAAGCTGAAATTAGAGCTTATGCACCTGCATTAAGTGAATTAATTATTAATCAATTAGTTTCAAAAATTCAAGATCCAAATCTAAATACTGTTCAAGGTGTTTTAGATGAATTTGAAAAAGTTAAAGCATTAAAACAAAATGCTGATCAAATTAATGCACTACAAAACTTATCACAACAAGCAAAAGATAATGCAAAAACACAATTATTAAACAATTATGGTGCAAATGATAAACAAACAGAAGTAGTTAATCTAGCAAAAGCAAAAGATGCTTTATTAAATAAACTAGCTACACAAAACTGACCAAACTTAACCAAAGATTCACACCAAAATCAAATTGAAGCTTTAACTTCTCAACAAGAAGTATCAGACTATCAAGATAAATTAGATTCGCTAAATGAAAAAGCAAACTTAGATCGATTATTAGTTCAAATAGTTGCTCAAGGACATGCAGAACCATTAGTTAGATCAATGGCTGATCCAAGTGCTATTGGTGAATTGGAAAAAGTAGCACAAGAAGCTTTAAAAGCAACTCCTGAAAACAACTTGCCAACCAAAGAAGTTATTGTAGATCACATCAAGAAACTACAAGAAGCTTTTGAAAAAGTACAAAGACCTGCTGTAACTGATTATGTTAGAAAACAAAAAACAAATAATGTTGATAATCTGACAAATCTAACATCAGAAAATGTTGCAAAATTAAAAGATTTACTAACAGAAGCTAAATCACCTGGATTAGAAAACATTATTGAAACAGATAAAAAGATTCAAGAATTAAATAACATAAATCAAAAGATTCATGATTTACCTAATTTATCACCTGAAGCTAAGAAAAAACTAACTGACAAATTAGTTGATGCTTTAGCAAACAATAACAATTTAAACGATGTATTAACTTTAGCAACAACTCAAAATGATGCAGTTAAAACAGTAAAAGATTATGATGCTAACTCAGTTCCATCAGCATTAATTAATAAACTAGTTAATGATATTGAAAGCACTAATTCACCTGATGACATTAATCCTATTTTAGTTACTGCATCTGACATTAATAACACATCTGTAGCTATTAAAGATTCAAAAATAACTCAAGCAAATAAAGCGAAATACTTAAGTAAAATTTCAGAAGATCCAGCTAATAATGCTGCTTTAAGAAACTTAGTAAATAGAATTAATGAAATTGCTGATGCAATTAATGGTTCAGACTTAAAACAAACAGTAAAAGATACTTTATTAAATGAATTATTTAATGTTGATGATAAAGCAGGTGCTGAAGCTGTTTTAGCTAAATTTGAAAGTGAATTAGAAAAAGCTAAACTTGAACAATTAATTCAACAAGTTAAAGACTATCAACTTCAAAATCCAGCAGCATATCAATATGCTAACCCTGAATTTATTAATGATTTAAAAGCTTCAGTTGCAATAGCTGAAACTGAAGTGGCTAAATCACCTTTATCTGTTGCTAGTCATTTAAAAACTTTAGTATCAGATTTAACTTCAGCATTTGAAAAAGTTCAAGAACCAGAAACTAAGAAATATTTAGCTTCAAAACTTGAAAATCAAATTGATACAAATGACAAAATTAGTACTGATAATAAAGCCCTATTAAAACAAAAAATATCAGATCAAGGTACTGCTAATGTTAGCGATTATGTAGATCATTTACAAAAAACCAATAATTTAGCACAAAATATTGAAATACTAAACACTTATGAGCACTTAGCTAGTCCTCAAAGAGAAATATTTACTGCTCAATTAATTGAAGCATATGGCAATGATGCAAAACAACAAGAAATTTTAGCTTTTGCATCAGCTAAAAATGATTTAATCAAAGAAATTAGACTAAATGATTTAATTAATGGTGAAACTAAAGAAGAATTAGTTAAACAAGCAGAAAATGCTAATACCAATGAAACTTTAGAAAACACTGCTAAAGCAAACTTTGAAAAAGCAAAAGATTCAATTGACAAAATTAATGAAACTTCATTACCAGCAGAAAAACGTGATGAATTTATTAATAAAGTTAAAGCTAACAAAGAACCTAATGAAAATCTTGTTGATTTAGTTAAAGCTTTAAATACTGAATATCAAAATGTGGCCACATCAGTTGTTGATGATCAAAGAAAAGAAGAATTAGCAAATGAACTATTAAGTTTAACAACTAAGCCAGAAGTTGAAGCATTTGCAAAAAGACTTCAAGCTGAAAACGAAAAAGTTTATCTACAAGATTTAATTAAACTCGTTGAAGCTTATCCAAATGATCAAAAAACAGTTTATGATGCAGCTTCACCTGAAGCTAAAACTAAATTACAACAAGTTCTAGAAATAGCTAAACAAGCAGTAAATTCAACTCCACTAAAAACAGTTGAAGAATTAAAAGAAATTAAAAATAATCTGACAACAGCATTTGCTGGAGTTGAAAGAGCTGCAGTAACTGATTATGTAAGAAATAAATATCAAGAGGATTTAAATAACTCAGGTCTAAAAGAAACAGTTAAAAATGCTTTAAAACAAAAAGTTTCAGACACTAATGCACCAACATTAGAAAACTTAATTGAAGAACATTCAAAAATTAAAACTGTTGCTGAAAAAATTAAATACATTGATAAACTTCCATTTATTGTAGATTCAGTTGAAGAAAAACTAGAAAAAGAACTTTTAGATCAATATGACAACCCTGCAAACCAAAGTGCAATTGTAACACTAGCAAGTTCAAAAAACAGAACGATTGAATTAATTGAAAGTAAACCTTACATTTCCCCAGAAGTTAAAAAACAACTTAAAGCTTCTGCACTAGTTGCTGAAAATGAAGATCCTGATTTAGCAAAAATTAAGTCAGATGCTGAAAAAATCAATCACACTGGTTCAATCATTCATGATTCTAATTTAACTAATGAAAGAAAATCACACTTTGGTGAAAAAGTTTCAACAAACTTAATCAACAACAAAGAAATTGAAGATTTAGTATTAGAAATTAATTCACACCTAGATGCTTTAGATAAAACAGATTTACCTGAAGCTAAAAAAGAAGAATTAAAAGCAGTTTTAATGAAAGTTGACAACTTAACACAAGTTGAAGATTTTGTTAAATTATTAGAAGCTGAAGTTGAAAAACACAAACTACAACTATTAGTAAATCAAATTGATACTTTCAAAGAACAAAATCCTTTAGATTATCAAAATGCAGATCCAGAAGCAATCAAAGAACTAGAAAGATTACTTCCTTTAGCTAAAGCTGACTTAAAAGCAGCTGATACTAAAGATAAAGAAGTTTATGCTGATCACATTAGAAAACTAACAGAACAATTTAATAACTTACAATCTGATGCAGTTATTAAATTTACAAGAGATAAATTAACTAACAAGATTAACAATTCTCCTGATTTAACTAATGAAGCAAAACAAGCATTAATTGAAAGACTTTCAAATTCTAATTCACCAACATTAAAAGACTTAGTTGATAAAATTCAAGATTTAAATAACACAATTGCTAACTTACAAGCAACTGCAAATAAACAATTAAGCCCAGCAGACTTAGTTAAACATCAAAATCAAATCTTGGATAACTTCAATAATCCTGCTAAACAAACAGAAATTTTAGACTTAGTAAATCAAAAACATGATGAAATTCAAAAAATTGAATCAACACTAGTTGGTAAAGAGGTTAAACCAGAAATTATTAAGTCTCTAAGAGAAAAAGTTTCTCAATCTGACAGCGCTGTAGGCATAAAAGAAGTCGACAAACAACTACAAAGTGTTAAAGAAGTTGAAGAATTAATCAAAAACGCTTCAATTCCTGAAGTTGTAAAAGCAAAAATCTTTAATAGAAACTCAACAGATATTGAATCAAATGACACATTAAAAGATTTAGTTAATCACTATCAAGAAAAATATAAAGAAATTTTAAACACACCACTTCCAAAAGCAATTAAAGACAATTTAATTGCAGAAGTTACAGATAATAACACTAAAGAAGCGGTAGACAAATATTTAGCAGATAAAAGCTTTAATGACCAACTTATTAAAGATACTTATCCAAATGTACCTGCAGAAGTGTTAAAAACACTCACAGGTTCAGATAAAGATGTCGCTTTAGCTGATTTCTTAAACAAAATTGATCCTGAAAAATTAGATCTAAAAAGCTTAAGTCCTTCAGACTTAACTGAATTTATTAACAATGTAAAATCTGTTGATAATCTAGATAAACAAACTAATGAAGTTCAAGAGTTTGTTAACAAATTAGACAAACGTGCTAAATTCTTAGATGCTAAAAGCCAAAATGAAATTAACAGTAAAAAATATGGAACAATTTTATGAATTGCTTTAAGTTTAGTTTCATTCTTTGCATTTGTTTTAGCAAGTTTATTAATTATTTTTAAACATAAAAAATAATTAAATATTAACAACACAAAAAGCTTGGTTAATTCCGAGCTTTTTTGTTTTTAATGCTTAAATAATTAGTTTTTGAAATGCAAAATTTATAGTAAAATTTTTAAAATAGTTTTAAAAACAATTCCAGTAATAATTTAATATTCATAAAGGAGCATTCCATGCGTAAAGTTGTTAGACTAAAAAACAAAATGCGTGCAGAAGCTCGTGCTAAAAAATTATCAAAAGAAGTAGCAAGAGACAAAAGAAGAGCTGCTAGAGCACAAGAATCAGCACAATAATAAAAAAGGTAAAATTACCTTTTTTATTTTTTGCAATTTTTCACATTTCACTCACAAATTTTCTGTTTAAACCTGTAAATAAGCCCTAAAAGTTTTTTATTAGTTTACTTTCAAAAAATAAATTTTTAAAAGTTTTAACATTGATTTTTTAATTTATAATAATTAAAACAGTTAAAAGACATGGAGGAAAAATCGTATGGCATACAAGGCTCTTTATCGTAAATATCGTCCACAGACTTTTGATCAAGTAAAGGGTCAAAGTCATATTGTAAGCACTCTTAAAAACATTCTTTTGACAGACAAAATAGGGCATGCTTATCTATTTTCAGGACCAAAAGGGACTGGAAAAACTTCTGTTGCAAAAATATTTGCCAATGTCTTAAACTGTTCTCATAAAACAACTGACAAAACTGTTGCTTGTGATTCTTGTTTACAAAACTTTAACACTAATTTAGACATCATAGAAATGGATGCAGCTTCAAATAATGGAGTTGATGAAATTAGAGACTTAAAAGAAAAAGTTGAGCAAAGTCCAATTAATGGTTTATTTAAAATTTATATCATTGACGAGATTCATATGCTGTCTAAAAGTGCCTTTAATGCACTTTTAAAAACTGTTGAAGAACCACCTAAACACGCAATTTTTATATTTGCTACAACTGATCCACAAAAAATACCTTTAACTATTCGCTCAAGGGTTTTAAGTTTCAATTTTAACAGAATGACTGACAATGAAATTATCAATCATTTAAAAGAAATTTTAGCTAATGAAGGTATTTATTATGAAGTTGAAGCTTTAAGGGTTATTGCACGTTTATCAAGTGGTGGAATGCGTGATGCTCTTTCAATTGCTGATCAAGCAAGTTCATTTAACAATAAACGCATTTTAGTTTCAGATTTATATCAAAACTTTGGAATTTTATCAAGTACAGAAATTATTGATTTATTAACTGCTGTAGCACTTAAAAAATCCACAGAATTAATTCAAAGAATAATTTCATTATCACAACGTGGAATTGATGCAAATCAATTGTGTTTAAGCCTTATTTCATTTGTTAAAGAGAAAATTATCTTAAATAAAACTAATGATGCCAACTTAGTATTTTCATTTAATGCAAATCAGTTAAATTCAATTAGCATTCCTCAAAATCTTTATTTAGATTTATTGATGAGTTTTATGAGATTTTAACAGCAGTTGCTAAATCAGAATTTTCATTCGAGCTTATTCAATTAGGTTTATTAAAAGTTATTGATTCAATTACTGAAGAAGAAGCAAATCAGATTAAACGCAATGAATTAATTGCAGATGCTAAATCACCAATTTCACAACCTTTAATTGATGAACCTTTAGATTTATCACAAATCATTAAATCGCCTAAAACTAAAGTTAAAAAAGCCCAAACAATTGAAGAAGATGATACGAGCAATTTCATTGGTGAAGGTTCAATTTTTAATGAGCATAATTCAAATAAAACTACAGTAGTTGAAATTGAAAAATATGATGATGAAGTTGTTATGAAAGATTCAGTTATTTTAAATGATCAACTATTTGAAACATCAACCAACACTTTAACAACGGAAGCTCTACAATCTCATACAACAAATCAAGAAATATTAGATTTTGTTCAAAATACAACAAAAACAAAAGAAGTTGTACTTGAAATGGAACACCAACTATCCGATCAAGCTCAATCAGAGAGTTTAAAATATGAAGATGATTGAACTTTAGAGCAGGATATAACTTCTTTTGCTCCAAACACAGGTGAAAGACCACAATTTATCACAACTGAAGTTACAATTGATAAAATAGATAATAATTCAGCTCAAGTACTACAAACCTTGTCAGAATCTATTTATCACAATATCCCTTATGTTCAAGCAGATTTACAAAAACTTGTTAATCATTACAAATGAGTTCAGAGTGATTCAAATAGAAACAATAATAGCTTGAATGTACAAAAAGATTTTAAAGAATTTCATTCAGAACCATTAAGTTCAAATAATGAAAAATGACAGTTGTTTTATTCATTATTTAAAACTGCTGATGCAGTTTTAGCTTCTGATAGATTTATTCATATTTTATTAACTGACGAAAACTATCAAAAAATTAATAATGAAATACCTAATGATATAGCTATTCAAGACTATTTAGGTGAAATCTTTTCAAAACCAGTTTATGTGCCTTATTTAGAAGTTATCTTTTTAAATAATGCAGAATATCAAAACATTTTAAACAAAGTAAAAACAGATTATTCTGAACCAACTGAACCAGAAATCAAAACCAGTTTAAGCGGCGAAGAACAAAGAAGAATTTTGGAAAAACAAATTGATTCGGTTTTTTCATCAGATTTTTAAGGAGTAATTATGAACCCAGAATTAATTAAAAGATTAAAAAACATGCAAAAAGAAATGGAAACAAAACAAGCTGAATTAGAACAAAAAGAATTCACAGTTGAAAAACAAGGAATTAAAGTTGTTGTTAAAGGTGATATGTCTGTTTCATCAATTGAAGTATCAGAAGTTTTAGTTGACCCAGATGATGTTGAATTATTGCAAGATTTAATTACTGTAGCAATTAATGAAGCTTTAGATTTAGTTAAACAAGAACAAGCTAACTTAGCACCTCAAATGCCTGGTATGCCATTTTAATGTTCAATAACAGTGATATTTTGCAATTTATTGCAAAATTAAAACAAATACCTGGAATCAGTAAAAAACAAGCAGAAAAAATTGTTTACTGAATTCTAGATAACCCTAAAGAAGTAGTTGAAGATATAGCAACTTCTTTTTTAGACTTAAAAGACAAAACAACATTTTGTGAACTATGTGCCAATATTAAAACAGATGGCAAATGTATTATTTGTCATAATCCAAAAAGAACAAATCAACTTATGATTGTAGAAAATCTACAATCACTTCAAAAAATCGAAAGTACTGATTTTTATCAAGGTAAATACTATGTTTTTAACACCTTAGTTGAAAATCATGGCGACTTAAATAAAAATAAGAAGCAATTTGACAATCTTTATGATTATGCTACTGCTTTTGATGAAATTATTATTGCTATTTCACCAACTTTAAAAGGTAACTTAACATCAAGTGTAATTAAAAAACAATTAGTTAATATGGGACTTAAAGTTACAGAATTAGCAATAGGAGTTCCACTAGGAGCATCAGTTGATTATATTGACCCAATAACATTACAGTTTGCAATTAGAAACAGAAGAAAATAAAGCAGAGAGGTGATTTTATGTTTATATCATTTGAAGGATTAGACGGAAGCGGAAAAACAACTATTACACATAAACTTGAAGCTGCAATGCAAAGTTTATACCCACACTTAAACGTGATTTGAACTCGTGAACCAGGTGGAACAAATATTAAAGAGGCTGAAAAGATTCGTGAAATTATTTTAGACAAAGACCATGAATTATCTCCAGTTGCTGAAGCTTTACTTTATTCAGCAAGCCGTAGAATTCACCTAGAAAAAGTGATTTGACCAGCTTTGAAAAATAATGATTTTGTAATTTGTGATCGTTATGTGGATAGTTTTTTTGCTTATCAAGGTTATGCTCGTAATTTAGGAATTGATTTTGCTAAAAAATCACTGAAATAGCAATTGAAAATTCTATGCCTGATATTACATTCTTTTTAAATTTAACACCTGAAGAATCAAAAATTCGTCGTCAAAGTTCTCGTTTAGTTGAAGACAGAATGGAACAAGAAAAAGAAAACTTCCATAAAGGAGTTTACGACGGTTATTTAAATTTAATCAAAGAAGATCCTAATCGTTTTATTATTATTGATGCTACAAAATCACCAGAAGAAGTTTTAGAAGACATTATTGCTGAATTACAAAAACATCCAAAATTTATTGCATATTTAGCTTCAAATGATACAAAGTAAAATATTAGAAACCATAAGTGATTTAGCATCAAAAAATTCGCTAAATCACTTATTTTTATTAACAGCACATAATGTTTATAACTTTGAATCAGATTTATTAGATTTAGTTAATGCAATTAATTTATCTAATTCTTGACAGTTAACACCTAATGTTATTCATTTAGGTTTAGAATCTAAAACAATTAAAAAACAAGACTTAGATCAAGCGTTTTTATTAGCTTCAAATTCTAATTCAACTAATTACAAATATAAAATCTTAATTATTCCAAATATCGAAAACATCAGTGTCAATGGGTTAAATGCAATTTTAAAATCAATTGAAGAACCTTCAGAAAACGTAATAACAATTTTAACAACTAACAAAATACAAAAAATATTGCCAACAATTTTATCTCGAGCTTTTGTTATTAAACCAATTATAAATACCTATCAAGACACACTAAAACAAGTACAGGACTTAGGTATTGGTTCAGAATATTTAAATATTTACGCTGTTTTATATCAAGATGCAAATTATATTAAGCAGCTAATTGAAAATAAATCTGACACAATAATTGAAAAACTTATGCCTATTTTAGAATCTGATCAATTTCACCTTGATCTATTTAGATTTATAAACAAAAATTTACTTAAAGACAATTTAGAAACAAATAATCTGATTTTAGATTTTTTAAAATCATTTTTATTAGATGCATTTTTACAAGATAAATCTAATCTAATCTTTAAAAACTTAATTAAAAATAAAACTAAATTAATCAAATCTAAACCACTGACTTTATCTTTTATTCATGATATTTACAATTTCAAAACTAACCTATCATACTCTGCAAACTTTGAATTACAAAAACAACTATTAATCATCAAACTTATGGAGAAAAATGGCTAAATTATACATCGTAGGAACTCCTATTGGAAACTTAGAAGACATTACTATACGTGCCTTAAATACTTTAAAATCAGTCAATTTTATTGCTTGTGAAGATACTAGGGTTACTCGTAAATTATTAGACAGATATCTTGAACCAAATGAAATAGCTTCAAAGAAACTATTTAAATATGACAAGTTTACTGAAAAAAACAGCGCTAAAGGAATTATTAACCTTATTGAGCAAGGAAATGATGTTGCTCTTGTTTCAGATGCTGGTATGCCAGTCGTTTCTGACCCTGGTTTTGATGCCATTTCACAAGCATTGGCACAAGATATTGATATCGAAATCATTCCAGGAGTAACAGCAGCTATTACTGCTTTTGTAGGTTCAAATTTTAGTGCTGAATTTACTTTTTTAGGATTTATCAAAGACAAAACACAACAACGAATTAATCAACTAAAAGAACTTGCGATTGGTACTTATATTTTTTATGTTTCACCTCATAAACTAATTCAAACTTTAGACGATATTTACACAGTTTTTCAAGACAAAGCACAACTTTGTTTAACAAAAGAATTAACTAAGCTTTATGAACAATGATTCAGAGGAAATGCTTTAGAGCTCAAAGAGCATTTTCAAAGTTTAGATAGCATCAAAGGTGAATATACATTAGTGCTTAATATACCTAAAAGTAAACGTGAAAAGGTCAATAAATACAAAAAGGATAAAATTGAAAAATAAGTTTATTAATTTAGTATTTATTAACTTTAAGCGCCTGGTTACTGATTTACATAAGCAAGATTTAAATCCTAATTTTAGTTTTAAAAACAATGATGAATATATTGAATTTATCTTTCAAAAGCTTAATTCTTTATCATCTAGTTCAAAACAACAGCAGTTTATTAAAACTTTTGAAAATCAAGATATAGACACTTATGATTTTTCAGATCCATTTTTAGCTAAAGGAATGGATCTGCTAACTAATAATTCAAAATCTCCTATCTTTAAATACTTAAATGATGATAATTTTCAAATCCAATTAATGCCAGATTATAGTTTCGTAATTCTTCAAAAATTTAATAACAAAACTGATAACAACATAAAATTATTTGATTGAATTAAAACCTTTTTAACTCATTTAATTTCAAATCAAATAATTGACAGTTTTAATTATAAAAACACACTTATAAGTCGCTATACAAGGCTTAAAACTTTAAAAGTTGTTAATTGTGCCCTTATTGACAATGATTTATCAAGCTTTGAAATTGAAAAATGATATAAACAAAATGAGTTTTGTTATCTATCAAATCAAGATGAATCAATAAATCTGGAAATGTTTTATAAACAATTATTTTGAATCGAATCTTATTATCTAAGACAATCTTATTTAACTGCTAGGTTAGACACAATTGATACATCAAACATAAGTAAAGAAAATAATATTTTATTTCAAGTGTTTGACATACAAACAATGCAAGATTCAATTCAAATACCTAAAACAATATTTCCATCATTTGGCAATAAGTTTAATGATTTATTTCAACAAATTGAAGACAAAATGTCTTCATTAAATATTTCAAAAGAAAATAAAAGTTATAAAATCAAATTTAGACAAGAAGTAGTGGCTTCTGCAGTTATTTTTGGTACAGCTTTTTTATCACTAACAGGTTTATTGCAAGTATGTACTTGAATATATGAAAGAGCTTATGGATATATCTCTGAAAATAATTATTCAGTTTATATCATTGATAAAAACTGATGAATAGTATTAATTTTAGCAATAGTGTTTTCAGTAATTATCTTTTTAGGTTCTATTAGTTATTTCTTTTTTAGATTATCAAAAGCTTTAATTATCAGAAAACAAGAAAAAACAGCCATTAAATATGAAAGACAACTAAAACTACTAAGAAATGAGTTTGATGTTAATTTAAGCCCTTGTTTTGCAAATAAACAAGGGTTTGAATTAAATCGTGTAGTTGAATTTAATAAAATCATTAATAAATTAACAAAATAAAATACGGCAGTGCCGTATTTTTTAGTTCATTTTAACTTTTAGAATGTATTTTGAAATTAATTTGTTGTTTTGATATTGTTCAGAGAAACTTACAATTCCTGGACAGTGAATTTCATTTGGTAAAAATAACATGAAATTATCTGGCTCTATTTCAACTAATCCTAAAGCCTTTTTAGCTTTGTAGTATCTTACATCCATTGCTGTGTCATAGTCAGTAATTGGTTCTAGTTGCTGTAAATAATTAACTGGAATATAACCATAAACTTCTTTTTCTTTAAATAAGTGAATATCAGCATAATGATTATGTACTTCGCAAGTCATATCATTTGGTTTAGACATTTCTAATGTACGATGTACAAAAAACATATCATCATCAATTATATGTTTGCCTAATTCAAATTTACTTAAATCATTTTGTTGAATTCATTTAAAAGCTTTTGCTAACTTTGGATTTATATCTTTGTATAAATTCATGTTTTTAATTTTATCTACAATCATTTTACCTCTTTAATATTGTAGAGAATTTTAAAAAATCTAGCTATAAAAGCTAGATTTTAGTTCTATTAATCCTCTACAGTATATTCTGCTTCTTGATCGTGTGTTAGTTGTTTAATTGAGTTTTCTTGCTCTAAAATTTCTTCTTTAACTTCATCACTGATTTCAACAAACTTAAACTTTGTAGCTTTTTTAAATAATATCTCTAGATTCTTTAAGAAGTCATTTGTTATTTTTTTCTCAATTGCTTTGGAAGCTTCAAGAGCATCATTTAAAGAAGTTTGAATTTTATCATTTGATTTTTTTATTGAATTCAGGTCTTTATTAAAGTCCGCTAATTTTTTGTCTAAAAGTTGTGTAAATTCAATTGCATTTTGCTTAATGGTGAAAATTTCACTATTAATTTTTTCAATTTTATTTTGACCTTTTAAGTATAGTTCGTCAAATCTAGCTTTTAATACTTTTAAGAAAGGTTTTAAAAGCACAGGTCTAAGGAAGTACATTTCATTAAATGTATCAGTTTTTTCATCATATTGTGAAATGTCTCTTAATAATCTTGAATCATTTGGATCGACTGTAGAAACTAACAGTGAAACAGTAGCATGTTTTTTAATGTGGTTTTTAAGTAGTGGTTCAAAGAATTGACTGTTTTTAGTTTTAGTTTCACCGCTATTTGTGTATTCGGTTTTACATTCAATTAAAATTGTTGCATAAACTTTTTTTGGATTGTATTTGTCAAATAGTTCAATAATAAAGTCAGCCTTTGTAGCTTTGTTATCATCACCTTTAACAGAAGCATTATCTTTTTTAATTCTAAGTCCATCAGCTTCGCTGAAATCGTCTTTTACTTTTTCGTAAATTTCTGTTTCAAATTCTTCACCAATAACTTTAGAACTTCATGTATTTCTTCTTTCAAGTCTTCTTTTATCATCTTCTAAATTTTTTATTTCATCTTTGTATTTTTGTTCTAGTTCAAGTGTTAAGTCTTTTTTAACTTGCTCAATTTCATTTTGTTTTTCGTTTAATCATTCAATTTTAGCAGTTGAAACCGCAAGTTCTTTTTCTGAATTAATATTTTTGTTGTTGTTTTTTAATTCGTTTATTTTTTCATCTAGTTGTTTTTGAATTTCATTTTTTTCTTCATTTAGTTTTGATTTAATTTCAAGTATTGCTTTTTCTTTTTCTTCTTTGGCTAGTTCTTCTTTGGCATTTAATTTAGCTTTTAGATCAAAAATAATTGTATTCAATTCATTTAATTCTTTTTCTTTTTTATCTTTTAATTCATTGTAATTTTTATTTTCACGTTCAATTAGTTTGATTTTTTCATCATTTAGTTTTGCTTCAGTTTCAAGTATTGCTCTTTCTTTTTCACTATCAAATTTTTCAATTTGAGTTTTTAATTCATTTAATTCATTTTCTAATTTATGTTTTTCTTTATTATGTAATTCATTTAATTCTTTTTCTTTTTGAGCAATTAAATTTTTTGTTTTATCCATATTAGGAAGTTTTTCTAAAAAATCTTTTTCAATTTGAGTTCTTAAATTATTATTTTGACTAGTTTCTAAATATTCTTGAATAAGCTTGTCAAATTCAGGAACTTCAGAAACAAATATTTCATAGTTTTGATTTTCAATTTTAAATAATAAGCTTTGTGATTTTAAGTCTACAAAAACTTTTTCAATTTTACTTGCGATTTTATTGCTCCTTTTAATTTTTTTGGTTTTTAACATAAATAAGAAAAAGCGCTTTTGTGTTTTATCTATGTTTAATAGAATTTTAACATAGATATTTGTTTTATCTATGTTTAATAGAATTTTAACATAGATATTAAAAAATTATCATTTTTTAAAAAATATTTTTTTGAATTCTATTTTGTGTCATTTTATCCGTAATTTTTATATTAATTAGCAGTTGATTATAACAAATACTAAAACTGCTAATTAAAAATGATTTCTGGACATTTATACACATTTACATTATAACTTTGTTAAGTTTAAAAAATAATTTAAAAGATAAATTATGGGAAAATCGTGGTTTATTAAGACAAGTTATTAAAACTATATTAATTCAAATGAACATAATAGTAAAAACGTAACATAGTTTCATGTGCTTAAAAATTAGTTTTATAATATCAATATGAAATCATCAAAATCAAATAAAGCTAATAGAAAAACTACTAAACAAAAGAAATTAACTCTTAATGATCTAGGGCAAAATGAATTAAATGCATATGAATGAATAGTCAAAAGTATCTTTGAAGATCATCAAATAGGTGAAGATGAAGTATTAAAATACTTAAATGAATATAAAAAACAAAATCCAGATAAAAAGATTTCAAACATACTCAATTAAAACGGGTATGTTTTTGTTTTCTAAACCAATAAGTTAAAGCAAAATAAAACGTTATATGTTATTAACAACATATAACGTTATTTGTATCTTATTTTAATATTAATTAATTGATGATAAAACAGCTAGTATAGCAAATAAAACAAACACAAAGCTAATACTATCAAAACGATCTAATGCACCACCATGTTCTTTTAAAAGTTTTGAAAAATCTTTAATTCCGTTCATTCTTTTAATTCCTGAGAAATATAAGTCACCAAATAAAGCTGCAAAAGGAGCTATAAATAAGAAAGTAATTATATAAGCAGTGAAATTAGAAGTATTTAAAAAATAATTAAATATGGTGTTTTGTGTATATAAATTTGAATTAATACCATTTTTAATTCCATACATTGATGAAATTAAAATTAAAGCAACAAGCATTGAAGTTAAATAACCAACAAATGCTCCTTCATAAGTTTTTTTAGGACTTAATTTTGGTGCTAATTTAGGTTTAATAAATTTATGACCTAAAGTTTTACCACCAAAATAACCACCTATATCATATCCACATGAAATGAATAAGAATAACATTATTAATTCAAGTCCATAGTTTTGTGTTAATAAAACTATAAAAAATTTAATAAATATAATTAAGATTGCAAGTGTTAATCCATAAATTAAAGAATTAATTATTAATCATTTATAATTTGGCATCTTAATTATGAATAACTTAATCATAATTCTAAAAATAATTGCTAGTATAGGTATTAACAACAAGTATCAATCAAATACAAATTGACGAGTTAATTTTCCTACTTCATTTAAGTCATTTGATCAACCAAATTCATTTTGTTTTCCTGTGAATAAAAGTAATTGTTGTCATAAAGACATGTTGCCAAATACACCAACTAAAGCAATTGCTGAAAGTAAAATGGCAAAATATTTATTTTTAATAGTGCTCATATTTAATTCAAAAAACAATCAGAATGAGAATATTATTAAAAGCACTGCTGATGTTGATTTAAATAATAGTTTTACACCTTCAGATAAGTTTTGATTATATGTCGGATTAAAAGAAACTAAAAGCAAAGTAAATAAAGGAATAGCTACTAAAATTAAAATAAGTGCAGGAATTAACCTGTTTTTTACAAAGCTTTTATTAGTGTTGTTTAATCTGTTTGAATTCATATTTTAAATTATATTAGATTAATTTTTAGGTTGTAGAGTTTTGTTAACTTCACGAAAGACATGGTAAAAAAGTTAGAAAATCACAATTTAAATATTTAATTCATTTTTATTCAACAGAGTTTTTTCAGTATTTAGTTTTAAAAGGATGAATTTCTTTCGGTTCTATTTTTACTTGATAAGGTTTATTATGATATTTATAAATTAAGTCAAAATATATATCATCAATATGTTTTATACTGCTGTCGTTTTGAAAAAATTGATGTGATTTGTAATTATTTATGTTAATTGGTTTTAAATTAAATAAAAATGTTGTGTTATCAATTTCTGGTTCAACATCAGGGTATAAATGACTAATTTTAATTATTGTTTCAGATGAATTATCTGAATTGAAGTCATTTGTAAAAAGTGGATTATTTAAAGAATTGTCAGAATAAAAGTCTAAATCAAATGAATTGTTTATATATAAATCTAATCAATTAGAAATATTTACAATATCTCCTGAATTCTTTTTATTAAAATCAACAAGTAATTTTTCTATTTTATCCTTGATTTTTAAAGGCATTAAGGCTGTTTTATCAAAATATTTTGTTTTATTTTGTATTAGATAATTTAATCAACTTACAGAAAATATTTTATTTTCGAACTTTTTAACATATTCATCAAAAGATAAAAAATTAGGTAAATAAGCAACAACAATTTCACAATAAGTAATATCGTTTTTAGTTCGACTTGTGAAGTCATATTTAATTCAATAATTATTTGTATTTGAATTTTGATTTTTAGGAATGTTAAGTTTTATATAATTCTCAATACCGATTTTATGACTTTGATTCCCTTCAATTCGTTCTATTTCTCGATAACCAAGAAATTCAGGCACAACAGTATGTAGCTTCCATAAGCCGAATGTTTTATTTTTTCATTCATTTGTTTCAGTAACTAATTTATCATTAGAAACAACTTGATTTAATCAAGAAAAATCAGCATTTATATCGCCAAATTTACGATACACACTTTTTTGATTTAAAGATAAGTCAATGCTA
Source organism: Mycoplasma nasistruthionis (assembly GCF_006228185.1). NCBI lineage: Bacteria > Bacillati > Mycoplasmatota > Mollicutes > Mycoplasmatales > Mycoplasmataceae > Mycoplasma > Mycoplasma nasistruthionis. Next base: position 703,815 of record NZ_CP040825.1, read on the forward strand.
TATAAATACTTAAGAGGGTTTCAAGAAGTATTTAAATAAAGATAATCATTTAAAAGAAATGAATAGTACTGTGAGTTTAATTCAGATTGAAGAATTGGATTATCGCGTTCAGGATTAAAATATTTTTCTTCAGGAATTTCCGTGTCAGTAAATAGCCCCATATGTTTTTTAAGTTCTGGCGTTTCTTGAACAACTTTTATATCAAAATTAGATTCTGCAGTTAAAAAAATATTTTTATAATGTTCATCGACTAAATACTTTTTATAATTTACATATTGAGTTAAATACATTGTGTACATATTTTGCAGAATTAATTTTCTAAAAGTCAAGTTATTTTTTAAATCACTTAATTTTGAATTTTCATCTATTACTAATTTTTTCAGCTCCACTGATTCATTTAATTCATTAATTCTTAATTTATTTTCATTTATAGCTTTTTCTAATTCTGGCGTTAAGGTGAAACTTTCATTATTTTTGTTCTGATCATACTGAAAATTCATAATAGTTTTTAGTGCTTTATAGGGATCTGTAATGTTTGGTAAGATGGTATTGTATTTTTCAGATTCCTTAAAACTTGGTCATACTTTATATTTATTTTTTTGCTCACAACTAGCAGAAATTGCAATTGGAATAAATAATGTGCATGATGGCAATAACAACAATCTAAATATTTTGGATTTCACTAGCATATGTAACCTCCATCTCCATTATTATTTCTTTGTAAGCATTTATTAAAATATTTAGACACTCATCAAGTTTTTCTTTATTGTTTAATGTTTTCCTTAAAATATTTTGTGCATTCACAAGTATCTTGTTTAGCTGTGGAAAAGTAATACTTGAGTTAACACTTAATTCTTCAGATTCTGTTTTTAATTGAATGCTTATTTTCTCAGTAGAAGAATCAAATGAAGTTGAGCTTTGAGAATTCTTATTTAAAAGAGAACCATAGGAGTTATATTCAGAAACTTCTGCTTGTATATCAATCATATTTTTATTGAAATTTTCAAATTCAAATTCAGCAATTTTATCAATAAAAGCAATAATTTTTTTCTTGTTAATGTTGTTTTGTTTTTCAACAATTTTTTTTATCTTTTTTAAAACATCGGAGAAGTTAAATATCTTAGATGAAGCTGTAAGAACATATTTAAATCTATTATCATTATTAGCATCATAATTATTAATTCGTATATTATCTAATAATTTTAAGGAAAAATTATTTTGAACATAATTTGTAAAGTTAATATTATTTAAATGAAAAATCCCATGTTTGTAAGTATTTTGATTACTTTTGTATGTCGCATAAAGTTCATACATTTTTTCATAATTAGGTAATCCAAAGCCAGTTCTATTAAAAGAATTATTCGGTTGTAATCCATCTATTTTTAAAGCTAACCCAGATTTTTTGTCGATATTATTTTGTTGAACTAATGCTGATGAATGAGCTAATAAAACTTTAATAATATTAGGAGAAATATTTTCTGCAAACTGAGTTTGTAAAAGAGAAATTAATCCAGTTATCATTGGAGCAGAAAAACTTGTTCCTCTCATGTTATTCATATCTTCAATAAATTCTTTTCCATATTTTTCTAGATGTTTTGGAAACTCACTGATGTTGACTTGTTTTTTACCTTTGTTATAGTCTCAAAAGTCTCCAAAACTTGATATAAAAGGATTTAGTCCTCTGTTTGTAGAATCATATAAAGAAAAATCAGATGGTTTTTTGTCATATGTAACAGAACCAACTGTTATTATGTTATTTAAAAACAAGGAATCAATATCTTTTCATTGTTTCATTTTTTCATAAACACTTATTAAAAAATTTTTATTTCAATCACTTTCAGCACCTGTTGTTTTATCAGGAAAAGTAAAATAAAAATTGCGCACATCATTTAAAAGATTATTAACATAAGGTTTGAATTTAGTTTTAATATATTCAATAAATTTTTGAAGATTTTTAAGCTCATTTACAGACAATTCAGGCATTTTTATTTTTGTTAATTCATCAATTAAATTATTAATAAATTGTTTATGTGAAATTAAACCATTTTTAGGGTATCATTCTCTCTCAAACTTTTTCTTAATTTTTACATATCATTCATCGTTTGTTTGAGATGAATTTCCAGCAGAAAAAATAACTGTAGCATTATGTTTTAGTATAAATTTATTAAAAATTTCTCTTTGTTTTTTCAGTGCAAAATATTTATTTTCTATCAAATCAAGTTCATTAAATTCAACATTTGAATTTTTTATTTCAATTTCTAAAGCACCAGGATCAAAGTTTTTTCATTTAACTAAATCTATTATGAAAGCCATTTTTTCTAAAAGATTTAAATAGTTATCTAATATAGGCTTCATAACACCTTTATTTTTTGATTTAATAGGGTTTAGAATTTTATCATTAACTCATTCGTAATAAAAAGGAGCGTGTGTACCAAAACTACAATTTATAAGTTTTACATTATTCTTAGCAAATGTTTCTAAGATTTCCGTTAATTTTTCTTCATTATATTTTGCATAAAATATTTGTGCATTTCTGTTAATTCCTATGTCGCTTCCAATAATTGTTGTAACAACTGCTCCATGTTTTTTTATACCTGAATCTCATCTATCATTAAAATCTAAATAATTAATGTTACCTACTTTAGTCCCACGTCTTATATTTTTCATTCAATTTTCATAATTATCTTTATCATTTCCGATTTCAATAATTCCTACATTTAATCCAGGATTGCTATTTTTTATAATATTAATTTCATTGTTATTTACTTTTTGTATTGTGTCAAAAACTTTCATTTCTTTAAAATATTTATCAAGAAATTGTCAATATGGTTTATTTTTGTTGTCATCATTGTAATTCGTTTTAATTGCACTTAATTGAAACGCTGAAAATGAAACCATGGTGCTTAGAGAAAGAAATTTTATTATTTTATTTATTTTCATTTTAAACCTTTATTTATTAATTTCATCTATAAGATCATCATCAAGAATTCGACCAGTTTCTGGTCCTTTATAATGAGATGAGTAGTCTAATTTTTGGAACATATTTATACTATCTTCAGGGGAAAATCATATCCTTAGTTTGCTGGATTTATATTTTTCCGCTTGTTTAATAAGTATTTGTTCGACTTTAACAGAATTATCAGGAATTGAAATTTTAAAGTATTCAAATATATCATTTAATGTGACAGAATAAATACCTAAATTATGTTTTTCATTTTTAGGTAATGATATTTTAAAAATAGAGGTTACATTATTAGTAACTTTAAAATCATTCAACAAATCATCATTGTTAACATTATGTTTTAAAAAATCTTCAGGATCTTCAAATCTAAAATAAAGAGGCGTATTTGACGCATTGTTCTTTAGAACTTTAATATTATCGCTTGACTTATTTTGTCAATATTTTTTGTTTTCATCTCCAAATATTTCTGAATCTCTTTTAAAACTTTTGTTATTTATAAAAACGTCTGAAGGAATATTTTTGTAATAATCAATATGATCAATTAGAAAATTTACAGGTTTTCAATGTACATACAATGAATTAAAAAATTCATAATATGTTAAAAATTTAGGTAAATACATAAAAGTAATTTGAATAAATTTTTCGTTGCTCTTATAAAAATTTAAAACATCTATTTTTTTATAATATTTTCCATCTATGTGCCTTAAATTATCAGGTATATTTAGTTCAAAAAAATAATCAGTCACATTATCTTTATCAATATATCCTTTAAGTTTTGGAATTATTTTAAATAATTTAGGAATACTAGTTACAATTGTCTGTCAGTTCGGATTTTTCTTTCAGTTTAAAAGAAAATGAATTCTTTCCATATATGTGTAATATTCATCATAAAGACTCTCTGCATTAGTTTCTATATCATTAACATATTGTATTTTGTTATCATTTGTTAGTTCAGCATTAAAGTTTTTAGAGCTTAGTATTTCAGAATTCAATTCATCGCTTACACTGAAATTTTGGAAATTTTGAGTTTTTATAATTTTTAAAAGTGTAATGTATGCATTTACATAACTTATATAAGCATTTATGTTAGAAATGTCATTAAGCCTGTCTTTTAATTTTTTAGTACCTACATCATTAGCATCTGAACTTTCTTCAGCTTTAGATATTGAAGAAATTTCTATGTTTTCATAATTCTTCTGTATGTCTTTTAAAAAAGTAATTTGTTTTTTGATTTCATCATTTAAAACATGCTCATTCTCAGGAATTTGAATAAATAATTCGGAGTTTTTTAGGTATTTTCTGGTTTCATCTTTAGCTTCAACTTTTTTATTTTCAGTCATATGGCAACTACTTAAAAATAATGGTGTTGCACAAGTTAAAATTAATCATTTTCAATCTGTTTTCATGTCGCCTTCTTATATAAATAATTATTTAACTTTTTAAATTGAACAAATCAAAATCTTAAAATTTATAATCAATATTATGCAAAATTTCATTAAATCATTTATTTTTCATATTTTCATTTAAATTGTTTCTTAATTGTGTATATTAGTAGAAAAAATTTATACACATAACGCTATATGCTTGTTAACCGCATATGGCGTTTTATATTCTAAATTTGATTGCGGTCTTTCGTTGTTGTATCAACTAACGAAATTGTTAATTAGATTATACACTTTAGAAAATTTCATTTCAGCAGTATTGTAGAAATCAAAAAGTTCGCGCTGAAAAACTGAAAATAAATATTCAGATGGTCGATTTGCTAAAGAGTTACCTTTTGGTGACATTGATTGTTTTATATTATGTTTCTCTAAAAATTCTTTTAATTCATAATTAGCATATTCCAAACCATGATCACTGTGAAAAATTCGCGGACTAAAACCGTACTTTTCTAAAGTACTTTTTAAAAGATTTATAGTGGATTGAGCAGTTCTATCGTCAGATAATGTTCAACTAAGGATTGAATTAGAATAAGTTTCAGTAATTACATGTAAATATTTTCAACCGTCATTTACCTTAACAAATTTAATATCAGCATGCAGTTTTTCACCAAAATAATTTGATGAAAAATCTCCTCCAACTAAATCTTCAGTTCAAACCTTTTTAAACTTATCTTCTTTCGGATTCTTCTTAGACTTTTTGTTTTGTAAGCTTTAGATTTATAACCTGTTTTTATATAGTTAATTCAAAATACATATGACGATACTCTTTTACGTTTAGTGCTTAAATACTTATGGTAAAGTTTATCTCTACCTATAACTTCACCTGATTTTTGAGCTTCGCATAAAATTCAATTCATTAACTTTTTGTCCAAGTATTTTTCCGTTGGATCACTTTTAGTTTTCTTTTGGTGGTTGTTGTAAAATACACTTCTTGAACATTCAAAAAAGTCAGATATCCCTTTTATATTAATTCTTGATAGTTTAGTTTTGTCATATTCTTTAATTTCTTTAAAAATTTCAGACTTCTTAATTCCATGTCTTTCTAAAACTCTTGTTATAGCTCACTCAATTGCTTCGCGTTCATTCGGACCTAAATCATCAAAAGTGGGTTTTTTTCTTCTTAGGTCTACCTGATTTTGATTTCAATAATAACATATCTATATTATAAAGTTTCAATCAATTTGTAATTAGTATTCAACCATAATGATATGCATCAGCTTTTGTTTTTCCCTTTCATTTATATCTATCAACTCAATATTCGTTAGCAAACGCTTCAGAAGCATAAGCTAAACCATAATTCTGATTTAAATTTATGTATTTTAGTTTTTCTGTAACTGTAAATTGTTTTAAATTCATTAAAAAACACATCCCTTCTTTTAAAAGTGAATGTGTACATAATTTTTTCTACTAACTTATGAATGTCTTTTAAAAAAATAATTTGTTTTTTAATTTCATCATTTAAATCGTTTTGATTTTCAGGAATTTGGATGAATAATTCTGAGTTTCTCAGATATTTTTTTTCTTCATTTTCTTTATTTTGAGTCATGTGACAACTGCTTAAAAATAATGGTGTTGCAAAAGCAAAAATTAATCATTTTCAACTTGTTTTCATTGTGCCTTCTTTTACTGTATATAAAATATTATTTAACTTTTTAAATGACATAGAACAAAATCATATAAATTGCAAGTAATATTTTGCAAAATTTCACTAAACTTTTTATTTTTCACATTTTTTATCTAACTTTTCTTAAATTATGAAAAAACAAGAAAAGCAAACAAAAAAGTCAGTTTACACTGACTTTTTATAATTTGTCTCATTAAAGACTATTTGTTAAGTGGTTGTCATTTTCAGTATCTAACTTCATCAATGTCAATTCCAACTTCTTTAATGTATTGGTTGTGGTATGCAATTTTATCTTCCATTAATTGAACGAATTGTGATGCATCTTGTCCAAATACAGCTTTAGCAGCAGTGATTGACATATGGAATCTATCCATTTCACTCATTAATCTAATGTCGAATGAAGTAGTAATATCACCGTGTTCTCTATATCCGTGAACGAATAAGTTGTGGTTTTGACGTGAGAAGAAGATATCTCTAATTAATCCTTCAAAACCGTGGAATGCGAATAATACTGGTGCGCTTGTTGTGAAAATAGCATTGAATTCAGCATCTGATAATCCACGTGGGTCAATACTTGGGTGACGTAGTCTTAGTAAGTCAACTACGTTAACAAATCTAATTTTTAATGATGGGAAGTGTGAGTTTAAGATTGAAACTGTTGCTAGAGCTTCTAAGTTTGGTTCTGTACCTGAAGCAACTACAACTAGGTCTGGATTTTCATCCATTGAACATGTTGATGCTCAATCAATAACTTTAAGTCCTTTATCAACTAATTCTTGAGCTTCTTCAACGTTGAAGAATTGGTCTCTTGGTTGTTTTGAAGCAACGATTAAGTTAATAACGTCTCTTTCTCTGTAAGCTTTATCTAAAACAGCTAATAATGTGTTTGAGTCAGCAGGTAAGTATTCACGAATTAATTCTGGTCTCTTATCTGCTAAGTGTCCTAAAATACCTGGATCTTGGTGTGTATAACCGTTGTGGTCTTGTTGGAATGCTGTAGATGTAGCAATAACGTTTAATGATGGATAATCTTTTCTTCATCCAATTTTTCTAGCTTTAACAACTCATTTCATGTGTTGTGTTAGCATTGAGTCAATAACTCTTAAGAATGATTCGTATGATACGAATACTCCATGACGTCCTGTTAGAACATATCCTTCTAAGAATCCTTCAGCTTGGTGTTCTGAAAGTTGTGAGTCAATAACTCTACCAACTGGTCCAACAGCTTCATCTAATTCAACATCAACTCTTTCTAATCATTGTCTGTTTGTTGTTTTTAAAACAGCGAATAATCTGTTTGATTTAGTTTCATCTGGTCCAAATACTCTGAAGTTGTCAGGGTTTCTCTTAATAACTTCAGCAAATCAGTTTCCAGCATTAACCATATCTTGATCTTTACGATCACCAGGTTGTTCAATGTCTAATGCAAATTGTTTTCAATCTGGTAAATCTAAAGCTCTTGGGTTAATTCCACCGTTTGTAATTGGGTGCATTCCCATTCTCTTGTCACCTTGTGGTGCAATTTCTGCTAATTCAGCTTTAAAGCTTCCGTCTTCGTTAAATAATTCTTCTGGACGGTATGATAATAATCATTGTTCTAAGTCAGCTAACATTTCAGGGTTTTCTGATGTAACTGGTAATGGAACTTGGTGTGATCTAAAGCTTCCTTCATATGTTAAACCATTAACTTTGTGAGGGCAAGTTCAACCTTTTGGAGTTCTAACAATAAGAGCTGGTCAAATAGGTCTTTTTGCTTCTTCAGCAGGTTTTTGTCTTGCTTCTGCTTGGATAGCAAGAATTTTTTCAACAGCTAAGTCAAATGCTTTAGCCATTGGTTCATGAATACCTTCTTGGTCAAAAACATCTGCTTCAACAAAAATAGCTTCTCATCCGAAACCTCTTAACATATCAGAAATTTCTTCATTTGTTTTACGAGCCATAATTGTTGGGTTAGAAATTTTTCCACCGTTTAAGTGTAAGATTGGTAATACAGCACCATCGTTTACTGGGTTAATGAATGATGTTGAGAATCATCCAGCTGCTAATGGACCTGTTTCAGCTTCACCATCTCCAATAACTGTTGCAGCAATAATATTAGGGTTATCTAAAATAGCACCTGTAGCATGTGAAAGTGCATACCCTAATTCTCCCCCTTCGTGGATTGAACCTGGAGTTTCAGGCGCAGCGTGAGAAGCTGTTCCACCAGGGAATGAGAATCTTTTACACATTCTTTTAATTCCCTCTTCATCTTTTGTGATTTCAGGGAATAATTCTGTATAACTTCCGTCAAGGTATGAGTTTGAGATCATAACTTGTCCACCGTGACCCGGACCTTCAATGTAAAACATTTCTAAGTCATATTTATTAATAACACGGTTTAAGTGTGCATAAATTAAGTTTTGTCCTGGGATTGTTCCTCAGTGACCGATAGGGTACATCTTAACATCTTCTGCTTTTAACCCACCTTTAACAAGTGGATTGTTTCTTAAGTAGATTTGTCCTACTGAAAGAAAGTTAGCAGCACGTCATCAAGCATGTACTTTATCTAAATAGTCTTTTTGATCAAATTTTGACATGTTTGTTATCCTTTTGTATTATTAGTAACACATTAAATACTAAGCAGAAAATGCTTTTTTAACATGTAATATAATTATTACATTTTTTTAAAAATTCCTTAATTAAAAATATAGGTATAAAAACCCTTGTTTTTAGTAATAAAAAGCATGTAAATTCAATAAAATTTTGCTTAATTTGCATAAAAACTTTGATTTTTAAAAATCTAATTTTTAACAAATAAATGTTTTAAAAACAAGGTAATGATTATGGATCAATTGATTTAAAAAATATTTTAATTTAATATGAAATTTAAAAATTTAATTTAATATAATTGTTAATAACAATAAATAAATTATGCGCCATAATTAGCATCTTTAATTAGTTAATTTTTTGGTAAAATTACTATGCTAATAATTAATGGACAGGTTCCAGCTGAAAGACTGGACGTAGGTTGGTTTTAGCGCTAAAACAATTTATTTATATATCACAAAATCATAATAATATTTTTTAAAAGAAAGGATTAAATTATGGCAAAATTAGATTTCGACCGTAGTAAAGAACACGTTAACGTTGGAACAATTGGTCACGTTGACCACGGTAAAACAACTTTAACAGCTGCTATTGCTACAGTTTTAGCTAAAAAAGGATTATCAGAAGCTCGTGATTATGCTTCTATCGATAACGCTCCAGAAGAAAGAGCACGTGGAATTACAATTAACACATCACACATCGAATACCAAACAGAAAAACGTCACTATGCACACGTTGACTGTCCTGGTCACGCTGACTACGTTAAAAACATGATTACAGGGGCTGCTCAAATGGATGGTGCTATCTTAGTTGTTGCTGCAACTGATGGACCTATGCCTCAAACACGTGAACACATTCTTCTATCTAAACAAGTTGGTGTTCCTCGTATCGTTGTATTCTTAAACAAATGCGACATGCTTGAAGGTGAAGAAGACATGATTGAACTTGTTGAAATGGAAATCCGTGGATTATTATCAGAATACGGATTCGATGGTGACAATGCTCCAATCATCCGTGGATCAGCTCTAAAAGCATTAGAAGGTGATGCACAATACGAAGAGAAAGTTATGGAATTAATGGATGCAGTTGACTCATACATTGAAACTCCAGTTAAAGAATTTGACAAACCATTCTTAATGGCTGTTGAAGATGTTTTCACAATTACAGGACGTGGAACAGTTGCTACAGGTCGTGTAGAACGTGGAACATTACACTTAAATGACGAAGTTGAAATCGTTGGATTAAAACCTACTAAGAAAACAGTTGTTACAGGAATCGAAATGTTCCGTAAAAACCTTAAAGAAGCACAAGCAGGGGACAACGCCGGACTATTATTACGTGGTGTAAACCGTGAAGAAGTTGAACGTGGACAAGTTTTAGCTAAACCAGGTTCAATCGTTCCTCACACAGAATTCGAAGCTGCTATTTATGTACTTAAAAAAGAAGAAGGTGGACGTCACACACCATTCTTCAAAAACTATAAACCACAATTCTACTTCCGTACAACAGACGTAACAGGTGGAGTTGAATTTGAAGCTGGACGTGAAATGGTTATGCCAGGTGAAAACGTTAACTTAAAAGTTAAATTAATCGCTCCTATTGCGGTTGAAGAAGGAACAAAATTCTCAATCCGTGAAGGTGGACGTACAGTTGGTGCTGGTTCAGTAACAAAAATTCTTAAATAATTATTTTCAACAAACAAAACATCTTGCTTTGCAAGATGTTTTTTGTTTAAATGTATATAATTTTAATACTATGTTAAATATTGTTTTATATCAACCAGAAATTCATGTTAATACAGGTAATATCATTAGAACTTGCTATGCCTTAGGAGCAAAGCTTCATATCATTAAACCAATTGGTTTTGATTTACATCCTAAATGACTTAAACGTGCAGGAGCAGGACGTTTACTGTCAGACATTGAACATGAAGTTCATGATTCTTATCAAGATTTTGCTAATAAATACAAAGATAAAAATATTTATTATATAACCAGATACGGGCTAAAAACATATGATCAAGTTGATTTTAAAAATGAATATGACACTAAGCAAGAAATTTGATTAATGTTCGGAAGAGAATCGACTGGAATTGATAAAAATGTTTTAAAAGATCATATTGACAACTGCTTAAGAATACCGATGGTTTCCGCTATGCGTTCAATTAACTTAGGTAATTGTGTAAGCATTATTAGTTTTGAGGTTATGCGTCAGCTAGATTGAAATGATTTATCATTGTATGAAGTTGAAAAAGGGAAAGATTTTTTATTAAAACATGACAATTTTAAGTAAAAATAATCAAAAGATAAAAGACATCATAAAACTAAAAGATAAGAAATACAGGGATAAAAGTAAATTGTTTTTAGTTGAAGGCTATCATTTGGTAAATGAAGCAAAAGAAAAAGGTATTTTAGTTGAAACCTTAGAATTAATTGACAAAAACAAGTTTGATAATTCAATTCAAGTAAGTCCTGAAATTTTGGCATCATTAACTGATACAAAAACCCCTCAAGGTATAGTTGGGGTTTGTAAAATATCTGAAAATAACAGTGACATAGGTTCAAAAGTTTTGGTTTTGGATAATTTACAAGATCCAGGTAATGTTGGAACTATTATAAGAACAGCCAAAGCATTTGGTTTTAATGATATTATTATTAGCAATTTTGACTATTTTAATCCTAAAGTAATTAGATCATCTCAAGGGGCATTTTTTAAAACTAATTTATATAAAACAAATAATACAAGACATGAATTGATAAACCTAAAATCACAAGGTTATACAATTTACTCAACAATCTTAAACACAAACGCCAAACAACTTAATAGCGTAGTTGTCGATGACAAAAAACTAGTTATAGTAGTAGGCAATGAAGGTAATGGTATTAGCAAAGAAGTCCAAGAAGTTTCTGACTTTGGACTTTATATACCAATCGAATTTGAAAGTTTAAACGTAGCAGTTGCTACAGGAATTGTTTTAAATCACTTTTACAATGATAAAAAGAGGTAATTATGGATATGAAAGTGCAAGATATTATTAAAAACATTGAAAAACAAGAGTTTAATTTAGATTTTGAAGGTTATTCTAAAAAGCAAGTTGATGCTTTTTTAGAAAAACTTTCTAATGCCTTAACTTCACAGTTAAGTGACATTAATGACTTAAAAGATGAATTAAAAAAATATAAAAAACTTTATAAAGCAACTTTAGATTCTTATGGAGCTTGTCAAGAAGAGTTGAATAGATACAAGAGTGAAAGGAAAAAACTAGATGAACAATAATCAAGATTCAGAAAAAGAATACAAAAATTGAATCCAATGATTCCCTGGTCATATGGCAAAAGCCACAAGGGACATTAAAGAAAAAGCGAATTTAGCTGATGTTTTTATTGTTGTTTTAGATGCAAGATGTCCTATTAGCTCTTATAATGAAGATTTTGATTCAATAGCCCCACATAAACCACGTTTATTTATTATTACAAAAAGTGATTTAATGGATAAAACTAAAAAAGCTAAGATTGAAGCAAGGTTCAAAGGTGAAAAATTACTTTGATTAGACCTTAGAAAAGCATCATCAAGAAAACCGATATTAAATGCTGTGAAATCTTTAATGACCGAAAAAATCCAAAGAAACAAAGCTAAAGGAATGCTAATTACAAGAATGAAATCATTTGTTCTAGGAGTTCCAAACTGTGGTAAGAGTAGTTTAATCAATCTTGTTTCAGAAAAAAGTAGTTTAAAAGTTGCGAATTATCCAGGGGTCACAAAAGAAGTTAAGTGAGTTGTTAATGGTGAGTATCTATTCTTAGATACTCCAGGAATTTTATTACCTAGATTTGAAGACCAAGAAGTAGCTGTTAAGTTGCTTATAACAGGAGCTATAAAACTTGAAAACTTTCCTTTAGAATTTTGTGCTAGTTCAATGTATAAACTTGTGTCTAAGTATTATCCAGAAAGAATACAAGCCTTAGGCTTAGTGCCAAGCGATGACAAAATTGAAGTTTACAATCAACTTTATGAATATGGTGAGAAATTTAAAATTTTCAAAGAAAAAGGAAAAGTTGATTGAAACAAAACTTATATTCAATTCATTAATTGAGCCAAAAATCTTGATAATGTTACTTATGATTAATTCCTAAAATACTGAAATTTTTACACTGTTTAGTTATAAACAGTGTATTTTTTATATAATTTAAATTATGACAAATAACAATTATGATGCAAGTAGTATTAAGCAATTAAAGGGTTTAGAAGCCGTTAGAAAAAGACCGGGAATGTATATCGGTTCAACCGATGTAAATGGTTTACATCACTTAGTCTGAGAAATTGTTGATAACTCAATTGATGAAGCTTTAGCAGGTCATGCAACCAAAATTAATGTTGTTTTAAGACAAGATGGATCAGTTTTAGTGTCTGACAACGGTCGTGGAATTCCTGTGGATAAAGTTAAGGGTGAAAACAAAACAGCTGTAGAATTAGTCTTTACAGAGTTGCACGCTGGTGGAAAATTCAGTGATCAAGCCTATAAAACTTCTGGAGGTTTGCATGGAGTTGGTTCAAGTGTTGTTAATGCCTTATCAACCAAATTAATAGCGACAGTGTCAAGAAACAATAAGTTGTATCAAACAATTTTTAATCAAGATAAAATTGTCCAAAAAACGCAAGAAATTGGAACAAGTAAAGAAACGGGTACAACAGTGGAATTTTGGCCTGATTATGCACTATTTAGACGAGCTAAGTTAAATTTCTACAGAATTTCAGAAAGATTAAAAGAAAGTGCTTTTTTAGTATCAAATCTAAAAATCACATTAACTGATCAAATTGAAAATAAACAAGAAGTTTATCAGTACAAAGATGGATTAAAGTCATTCTTAAGCTTCTTAAATGACTCAAAAACTAACTTAATTGATCCAATTTCATTCAAAGGTGAAAGTAAAAATATTGAAATAGATTTTGCATTTCAATGAACGGATTCATATAATGAAACAATTTTAAGTTTTGTTAACAACGTTAAAACAAGAGACGGTGGAACTCATGAACAAGGTTTAAAATCTGCATTTAATAAAACCATTAATGAAATAGCCACAAAAGAAGGGGTTTTAAAAGGTGGAAAAACTTTTGATTTTGTCGATATATCAGAAGGTTTATCTGTTGTTTTATCACTGAAAGTTCCTGAAAGCTTACTTGAATTTGTTAGTCAGACGAAAGATAAATTAGGTACACCTGACGCGAAAACCGCAGTGGAAGATGTTGTTTCAAAAAACCTACAACATTGAATTAGTACAAATAAAGATTCTTGAAAGAAAATTTTAAATAAAATCAAAAGTGCCTATGACTTAAGAATTGAAGAAAAGAAAAACAAAGAAGAAGCTAGAAAATCTAAAAAAATTCTTAAAGAGAAAACAATTTTAAGCGATAAATTAACCCCAGCAACTTCGAAAAAAGTTGAAGAAAAAGAATTATTTTTAGTCGAAGGAGATTCGGCTGGTGGTAGTGCTAAAAGTGGAAGAGACAGAAAATATCAAGCAATTTTACCGCTAAGAGGTAAGGTTATTAACTCAGAAAAGAAAAAATTATCTGATGTGCTTAAAAACACTGAAATAAGTACAATTATTAACACAATAGGTGCCGGTTTTGGTAAAGACTTTGATGCTTTAAAAGCACAGTATGGAAAAATTATAATCATGACAGATGCCGATACTGACGGAGCCCACATTCAAGTTTTATTATTAACATTTTTCTACCGTTTCATGAAACCTTTGATTGACCAAGGAAAAGTGTTTATTGCGCTTCCACCTCTATATAAGGTGCTTTTAAGTAAATCTAAGCAAGTTAAATATGCTTGAGATGACGATGACTTAAAAGATATTTTAGACAATACAAAAGAAAGTTATGAACTACAGCGTTATAAAGGTTTAGGCGAAATGAACGCCGATCAACTTTGAGAAACTACAATGAATCCTGAAACGAGAACATTAATTCAAGCAACCATTGAAGATGCTATGCGAGCTGAACGTAGAATAAGTGTTTTAATGGGTGAAAATGCTGAATATAGACGTGAATGAATTGATCAAAACGTTGATTTTTCAGCAGAAGATGATTATATTGAAAAATTAACTGACAAATTAGATTTTGCTGAATAGAAAAATAATTCTTTAATACCTATGCGCAAGCACAATAAGAGAATTTGTAAAAGATAAATTTTTAATTTTTTGTGTTATAATTTATAGGCTTTATAACTGATATAAACATATTAGCTAATATTTTAGAAAGGATTATGAAATGTCAAGAAGAGATGTCTTAACAGGTAGAGGTCCTCAATCAGGAAACAAACGTTCTCACGCATTAAACGCTACAAAAAGAAAATTTAATGTAAACTTACAAAAAGTTAGAGTAACAGTTGATGGACAAAGACTAACATTAAAAGTTAGTGCAAAAACATTAAAAACCTTAAAAAACAAAGGTTTAATCTAATTTTAGATTTATATTCACTACATAATAGAAAAACGCCTTGATCAAGCGTTTTTTATTTTGCTTTTGCAATAAAAAAACTTGCTTATAAAGAAGCAAGTTTAAGTATCTTATTCTAAATTTGAACCTGTTTTGTTTTTAAAGTTCATTTTGATTGGACAACCTTTAAAATCAAAAGTTTGTCTTAATTGATTTTCTAATTGTCTTTGATAAGAGAAGTGTAAGAATTTTTTATTGTTAACAAAAAATGTAAATGTAGGAATTTTACCGTTTTCTTGACGAGCAAAATAAATATGTAATCTACCACCATTATACGATTGAGCTGGTTGAATTAATTGAATTTCCATTAATAAGTTTGAAAGTAAAGCAGGTTTAATTTTTCTTTCAAGATTGTTTCTAACTTCAGCAATAGTTTTGTATAAAGTATTTAAACGTTGATTAAATTTAGCTGAAATAAATACAAAAGGCACTCAAGGAACAAAGTGAAATTTTTGTCTTAATTTCTTTTCATATTCAGCCATAGTGTTTGTTTCTTTAGCAATTAAGTCCCACTTGTTAATAACCATAATAATTGGTTTTTCATTTTCAAGTGCATAACCAATAATTCTTGAATCAAAGTGTGAAATTTCAGGTTGGGAAGCATCAATAACAATTAAAGTTAAATCTGCATCTGATAATGAATTCATAGCACGCATTAAGGCATAATGATCAACTGATTCAACAAGTTTAGATTTTTTAGTAATTCCGGCAGTGTCAATAATGTTGTATAACTGTTCATTAATAACAACATCAGCTTTAACGCTGTCTCTGGTTGTACCTGCAATTTCTGAAACAATAGATCTTTCTTGTTGAGATAAATTGTTTAATAGTGAACTTTTTCCAGCATTTGGTTTTCCGATAATAGCTAATTTAAAACTATCTTCTTCTTGAATATCGTCAAAGTCTAGATACTCAACACATTTATTTAAAACATCTCCAATACCTTCACCATGAAGCGCAGAAATACCAAAAATATCATCAACACCTAAACGATATCAACTGTAATCAAATTGTTGATTTCCTTCAAGCTTATTTGCAACAGCAATAATTGGTTTTGATGAACGTCTTAAAATATTCATAATGAACATATCATCATTTGTTATTTCTGAATTTCCATCAAATAAAAATAAAATTACATCAGCTTCTTCAATAGCAATTTTAGCTTGTGTTTGAATTTGTTCCTGAAAAGGACGGTTCTCAATTTCAATTCCACCAGTGTCAATAATTTTAATATCGTGTCCTGTTCAGTGAACGGTTTCATATAAACGGTCTCTGGTCACACCTGGTTCATCATGTACGATTGAAACACGTTTACCAATTAGTTTGTTGAAAAAAGTACTTTTTCCAACATTAGGTTTACCAACAATAGCGACTGTATTACGCACTTAAACCTCCTTTTTGCTTAACTATTTCTAAGATTTTGTCAATTACTTCTTCCATTTCCATTGATGTTGAATCTATGTAAACAGAATCAGGTGTTCTTTGTAAAGGGTCTAATTGACGGTGAAAATCTTGTTCATCACGAAGTTTAGTTTCAACAATAACTTCATCTAAAGTTATGTCATAATTCATAGCTCTTAACTGTTCGTATCTACGTTTTGCACGAATTTGTGGGTCAGCAAATAAGAAAACTTTAACTTCTGCATGTGGCATGATTTTATAAGTTGTATCTCTACCGTCGATAATATAACCCTTATCCTTTAGAGTGATTTTTTGTATAAAATCAACCACAAATTCTCTAACTCTAGGGATTTTTGCAATAATCGGAGTTATTTTTGAAATAAACTCTGAACGAATTTGTCTTGAAATATCTTCGCCGTTTAGCATTGTTACATCGTTAGGTAGTAGTTGAATTTTACAATCAGCTAAAATGTTTTCCATTTGAACTGGATCATTGTTTTGTTCTAATAAATATCCATGTTTATTAGCTTGATAAGCTACAGCACGATAAATGCTTCCGCTGTTAATAAAAGTATAACCAAGTATTTGTGCAATTTGTTTGGAAATGGTACTTTTTCCTGCGCCACTTGGTCCGTCAATAGCAATATTAACTTTCATAATTAACCCTTTCTAATCCTTTAAAATTCATAAACAAAAACACACAGCACGTTAAATGTCAATTTTATTAACAATTATAGTCGTGGTGCGTGATTCTTGGTTTTCTTGATTCACATTTTTATTTTGACTGATTATGTCTAATAAATATAAATTTGGTTTATCACTGTCGAATTCGTATTTGTTAACAAAAGTACCATCAAGCTCTAAGCATGCTTGATTGGTCTTGTTTAATTGGTCTAAAATCATCCTGTATGAATTGTAGTTGGTGGCAAAAAGTTCCTCATTAATTCTGTTTTGAGGACAAGCATTTTTAAAAGGAGTAAATTCAGTTTTAAGCTGTGCATTTTTAGTCAATGAATTAATTCATTGAATTTCTGAAATTAGTTCCTTATCTTGATTTATTGCTAAGTTTTTTAAGCGTTGAAATAAGATACTTTTATTCATGATTTTAGCCTTATATTGATATATAGTATTTTACTAAAATCTAGTTCCTTTTGAACTAAAAACTACAATAAATAAAAGTAAATAAAAAATATCTGTCTTTTAAGCCTACGTCACTGGCTTAAACAGATATTTTTAGTTAAATGCTTTTTGCAGATATTTGTTAAATTTTTCAAAATCTAATTTAGCGATTGAATTTAAATAATTTCAATTAGCTTTAATTATATATGTCATATATTCAGTATTGTCATTAAATAGTGAAGCTAATTCAATTTTTTCACTAAGTTCATATTCATTTTGAAAAACACCTTTTTCATACTGATACGGAGAAGAATTGACAATAAAAACACAATAATTTAAAAGTGATTTATAAAATCATTTTTCAGAAATGTTTTTTCTTCATAAAATACCAGAAACATAGTCTTTTAGACTTGAAATACGATCAGGAACTATTCTGGTGTTTTTAAATTGAGTTTTAACAAATTCGCATTCATCATAACGAATTTGTTCGTATAGCCTAGTGTCAAAGGCTTGAAAGTATTCGGAAGTAATAATTATTTTAGGTTCAGTTTTATTTTTGTTGTTGTGATAATAAAATAAAGTGATATAAATTACAATTACAAGAACTTCAAAACAAGTTAGATAAAAAATTAAAGCTTTTACATTTGAAAGAAAGTTAAAGTTTTCAATCATAGAACTTGAAAAACTAAAACTTTTAATAGTGTTAGTACCCACTAAAATAAAAAAAACAATGTCAATCAAAAATGCTACTAAACCAATTGCTGATTTAGTAATTAGTTGATTTTGTAATCAACTAAAAACAAATTTAGCTTTAGCAAAATGATACACTCTTTGTCTGATGCTTGTCAGCACCCTATAAAGAATGAAAAGAATAATTGTAAATAGAATTATCATTAAACTATCTACAAAAGTTATTATTGAATTATTCATAATATTATTTTACTAAATATAAATATATAAAAATGTATAAAATATAAGCATGGGATTTTTTAAAAAATTAATTAACAAAGTTTTCAAAAAAGATGAAGTAACTCAAGAACAAAAAGTTAAAGAATTACAACAAGAATTTGAACAAAAACAACAGCTTGAAGTAATTAAAAGTGATAAGTTCCAAAAATATGAAGAAGGATTTAATGCTTCTTCATCTTTTGGTAAACAGTTGCTAGAAATTCAAAATAGACACATAAAGATAGATGAAGAGTTTTTTGAAGAATTAGAAGAACTATTAATTATGTCAGACATTAATTCAAACTTAGTTGATGTTATGATAGAAAGAATTAAATCTGAAGTTAGGACAAATAACATTGATGATCCAAAACTGATCGGTGAAATAGTTGCTGATCAAATGTTTGCAATTTATACAAATGATTCGATTGTTAATACTAACTTAAACTATGAAGATGGTAGATTGAATGTCTTTATTTTTGTCGGAGTCAATGGTTCAGGTAAAACCACTTCAATCGCTAAAATGGCTTATAAATACATCAAAGAAGGTAAGAAAGTTTTAATAGCAGCTGGCGATACTTTTAGAGCTGGTGCAGTTAATCAATTAGGTGTTTGAGCAGATAGAATTGGTGCAAACATTGTCAAACCTGACAAAGAAGGCGCTGACCCTTCAAGTGTTGTATATAAGGCTTGTCAAATGGCTGTAGAGCAAGAATATGATTTATTAATCATCGATACAGCAGGTAGATTACAAAATAAAGTCAATCTAATGAAAGAACTTGAAAAAATGGTAGGCGTTATTCATAAGTTTGTTGAAGACGCACCACATGAAACTATTTTAGTACTTGATGCAACCACTGGTCAAAATGGATTATCTCAAGCTAGAGGTTTTAAAGAAGTATGTGATTTAACTGGTATTGTGTTAACTAAAATGGATGGAACAAGTAAGGGTGGTATTGTTTTATCAATTAAAGATGAATATGATTTAGATGTTAAATACGTTGGTTTAGGTGAAAAACTTGATGATTTACAAGAGTTTGATTTAGAGTTATTTATTTATCAAATGACTAAGGATCTAATCAATGAATAACAGATCGATGGAAGCAGTTGTTAAATATAACAAACTGTTTGATTTGTATGAAAATTTATTAACTCAAAATCAAAAGCAAGTTTTTAAATTATATTTTCAACAAGATTTATCATATGCTGAAATTGCTGAAATAATGGCAACTACTAGAAGCGCTGCGTTTGATACACTTAAAAAAGCATTAGCTAAACTTGATAAACTTCATGATTCATTACAATAATCAAAACAACCTATAAATAGGTTGTTTTTCATATTTAAAAGTTATACTTTTAAATTTGGTTTTTATTAACTAAATTGGGTATAATAAACATATGAAAAAAACAAGTCAATTTTTTATGGTATTTTTGCTATTTTATTTGTTGTAGCTTTTCTAGCTTCATCAATTATGGCTTCAATATTATTTACTAATGAATATGGAAATTCACAATTTGTATTAAATAATGATTTCAGCACAACATATGTTTATTCATTTACAAGTGGAACATTAGATGGTCAAATTTTACAGTGAGTTTCACTGTTCTTACCATTATGTTTTGGATTTATTTTTTACTTAATTCAAAACGTTGTATTTAAAGAAGAAAAATACTTAAAAGCAAATGCTTGTGTTGCTGTTTTAACAACTTTATTCTTTACATTTGTAAGTTTAATTTTAATTATTTCAGCAGTATTGGCTGTTAAAAACCTTGACATTGTCTTAACAGGTAAAAACTTTAAAGGACAAGAAGCTCTACAAAACACATTAGAAAGTGATAAATTAACAATTATTTACTTTGCTGTTGCATTCCCTGTAATTTACTTAGTATCAGCAATTTTCAATGTTGTATGATTTAGAGCACGTTCAAAAAGACTTTACGGTTTACCAAAAGAAAACAAAAAAGACAAAAAGGTTAAAAAAGCTTAATTTTAATAATTTTCAATCTCAGGGTAGCCTGAGATTTTTTATTGCAAAAGCAAACAAAAACACCTAGGAAATAGGTGTTTAAGTAATATTTAACGTTTAGAATAACGCTTACTTAACCTAGAAAACATAGCAATTTCTTCATTATTTTTTCTTTGATTAGCTTGTAAAAACTTCTCAATTAATTTTTCACTAATTAACTTATCTTTAAGTAATATTTCTAGGTAATAAATAATAACATCATCACTAAAAAAATATCTGTAATCATTGTACATTGTGATTATGTTTTTTAATTCTTCATAAAGAATATTTTTTAACTGTAATGGATATTCTAGTTTTTTAGAGTGGAAAGAAAACTCTTCACGATCAACAATTTGTAAATCCTTATCAGGATAGCATTTTACATCCAGATCGTAATCAATAAATTTAATTGTATTATCTTCAAAAATAGGCTTAGAAGCCATATTTATGTAATGATAAGCGCCGTTATCTCTTAATAAAACTATTCCATTATAATAAGAGTCTTTAGGTAAAAATCATAAAGCGTTATCAGTGTATTTTCAACCATTAACGTCTTTTTCATGTTCAGCAACACGAGTGTGTTTAAGTGATAAAACAATGTGTCTTTTGTTATGAAATACAACTTTAGCATCGAATCATTGACGATATAAATAACCATCGTGTTTATATGCTTGAACATTTACCATTTGTCCGATTTTTAACTTACTAAAATCTCATTTTAGCTTGTTCATATAAGTTCCTTTCTAAATTATTTAGAAGAGACCTTAACTATTTCAGTTTTATTATCTGAATTTTTTCTGACAACATAATTTGTAGCAGTTTGGACGCTACGTCTTGAAGTTACTCATCTATTTTCAGGTAGAGTAATTTCTTGATCTTTTAAAATTTCGTTTTCTTCAACAAGATTATTATTGTTTAAATCTTGTCATAAATATATTAAATTTGCTTCGTTATTAAATGGCACGAAGTCTTTGGTAATATATGGGTAATTATCTTTAAATATAGGTTCTTTTGTAGTTGTGTTAATAATTCTATTTGGATAAATACGATTTTTAATTTGTTTATCCCTGTCTTCTGTGTTTGACATTTGTGTGACGGGTTTGCCAGTAACAGGATCATTTGTTTTAGAAACATTAAATAATTGAGCCCCTTCGTCAAAGTTGGCATGACCAAAGAAGTTAAAACTATCTAAATATTCAAATTCAGTTTTATTAACTACAGCACCTGTGCTTTTGTTAACAAATACTAGCCCTTTGTATTTATTTGAGTCTAAATAACCACTGAATTTAATTTCATTGTATTTACTTGAATCAGGGTTAATTGATCTAAATGAGTTTTGTAATCAACTTCAATTACCTTCGTTAAAGTAAATTTGAGAAATTACTTTACCATAACCCATGGTTTCTAAGAATAGTTTATAGAAATAAACATTTTTATTTGATTTAACTTGATTTTCATAATCAGTAATTATTTGAGCTAAATTTTCTTGTTTTCCATAAAGTTCATAAGCATCAGCTTGATTAATTTTATAACCTTCTAAAGCAAATGGGGTAGAAGGCATCATAACTGATTGTGGTTGGTAAAAATATTGTCTTGTTAATGAATCAAAATTATTCATAAAGACTTTTCCATAATCATCAGCAATTGGAGAAGGTGAAAATGAATAAGTTACCGAAGTATTATTTTGGTTATATTTAAATTTAAAGATACCAAAATAACCAATTGAAAATGGTTCTAATTTTTCACGAGCTGTAAAAGCAGGATTTGGATCATTAATGCTGAAATATGACTCAAAAGCGTATTTTGAGTATTCTCTTGGAACTAATTCAGTAGCAGAATAATAATATTTAATTTGACTAGCATCTAAACCAAATTGACCATCTGGTGAATAAAATAATTTTCTATACTTAGATGCAGTGTGGTTAAGTTGAATAGCAATAGGGCTTGAAGGATCAGAATTAGCTAAATTTCAAACTTGTTTTGGTGATAAAACATTATATAAATAATTCGAAATTGGAGCTGCAGAAGATAAGTCAGTTGAATTCAGTCTTCTAACATCCCTAATTCATGCGGTTTGTATTTCTGATTTGAAAGGTACGTTGTAATTAGTTAAGGTCTTAAAGTTGTCAACAAAGTAACCATTTCAAAGTTGTCTATTACTATGGCTGTGGCTTGATGATTTTGAAGAAACATCATTGTAATAAATTTTTACCGCTTGCTTTTGAGTTTTGTCAGCAGTTTGATTGTCATTTATAAATTGATTGTAATCTGAGTTTTCAAAAGCGATTTCAGCATACGAATTGTTTCAATGGTGCATGTATTCATGAAAAATAGTAGGCATTAAAACACCGACTTTTGTATAAAGGTCTACGTCTAAACCATTTAAAGCAGCACCATTAATAAAAATTGTTTTGATATTTGGAATATATAATCCATTAGAATTTTCGGTAATGATATTAAAATTATTAATTTCAATTTTTTTAAGGTCAAAAACTTCAGGGCCAAAAGTTACTTTACGTTTAAACTCTTGTGCCATTAAAGCTAATCCCTGCGGACCAAATAAGTAAATTGGATTTCCGTTTTCATCATTGGCATATGAATAGTCAATGAATTCAATTTTAGTAAAAGGATCTTTATAAACGTAAGCACTTTTGCCGTAAATTATTTGCGGTTGAAGTGAATTGTAGTCAAGTAAAGTGTTTAATTTAGAAATACCTGCTTTAGCTACTTCAGAATTTGCAAAAAAAGCTTCATTTTCACCAATTGGAAAAATTTCTGCTGAACCTTCTAATGTAGGAACATTTATTTGTTTATAGTCAACATCTGTGTTAAAACCATTGTTTGGATTTGAATTATTACCAGAGTTTTTAGTCGAGTTTCCCTGATTATTTTGTTTTGGTAATAGAGAATTAACAATGGTGTTAAATCCAAAATAAGAACCTACAATTGCACCTGCAACTATCACTGAAGAACCTAGGATTAAACCTATAATTTTTTTCCCCATAAAACCTCTTTTATATATCATTTAAATTTTACCTTTTTTTCTTGATTTTATGCTGAATTTACAAAGTGTCATTTAAGAAAATGCAAAAATTTCAAGTTTATTTAACTATTTAAAAAAGTTTGAAAAAACAGGTTAATTTTAGCACTATAATATAAATGTGAATAAGAAATCGGAGGTCTTTATGTATAAATATAAAGCTAAATTAGTTTCTAACGGAGAGTTAATAGCACAAGCAAATACTCTTGACGAATTAGAAGGACTTATTAAAGGATTTCGCCGTGGACAAAAACACGGACTTCATACCAAAGGTAATGAAAAAATTGAAGTAGTTCATGTTGAAAGAAATCATTTAGAAGGAAAAAGAGCTTCTAAAGAAGTTGTTTTAAAAACAGTTTAATTTCTAAGACATTTACAAAATCATTTTAATCATTTAACCTTTATTTAAAGGTGTTCACAGTAATAAAAAAAGAACAAAAATAAACACTGCAGATGCAGTGTTTTTAGTTACTCTTTATTTTGTGTATCTTGTTTCGAATATTCATAAATTAGATTTGCTAATTCTGTTTTTTGCATGTCTTGATAACCAGAAATTTTTAACATTTCAGCAATTGAAAATAATTGAGAATTTGGTAATTCAAGTAGTTTTTTGACTTGTTGTTCTTTTTGTGGATCAGTCGTTTCTGTGACTTGCGTAGCTTCTGGATTTTGAGTAGTTTCTTGTTCAGTTTGTTCAGTTTTAGGCTGTGCATCGGCATTGAAAGAATTAGCTTGACCACCAAACATCATGTTTAAGAAACTGTTTGGATCATTCTGCATTTTTTGTGCTTGTTTTAGAAACTCTTCCATTTGTTTTTTACGTTTAATATTAAAGAATAAAATTCAAATTTTCTTAATATTGTGTGAAACAAAAATTCATGACACGATAGAAATACTTAGAATTAACATTTCAAAAATAAAGTTAATAATATATCCATTAGAAGCACTTTGGAATGGAATAACTCTTACTTTGCTGAAGAAAATATATTGGAATAAATCAATAGCATTTCATAAACCAATAAAGAACATTACACGCACATAAGTTAATTGTAGGTGAATATAGTCTTGTTTTTGTACTGATTTGTAATATCCTAAACCTAAAGTAAAAATAGCATAACCAATAGCAAACATTAAAAGCAAGTTCGTAATAATTGAATATATAAATTGTTGTTGTGCAACATTTTGTAGTATTGTCCTGTCATTAGGTGCAATTTGAGTGTTAAAAGCATTTGCTGTATATCCGCCATATTCTCTTAGTTCATTTGCATTTACAGCGCTGTTAATAATTAATCCTAAATAAAGTGAAAAAATAATAAAAGCGCTTAGAAAACCTAAAATAATTCAATTTCTAAAAGTCGTTTTACCAACTTTTGACAATTCCGCTTCATTATCATATTCAGTAAGTTTTTTAAAAGGTATCATTTAGTCCTCCTTTTTTTCTGTTTCAAAGAAAGTGTCAAAATCAAACTTAGCTACATCAAACTCAACTGGTGGTTTAGCATAAAACACCATTTTTTGTTTTGATGTAGGATGAATAAATTCAAGCTTGTAAGCATGTAATCTTTGACCAAATTCATCTATTTTTTTATTATAAACAGGATCTCCATAAATTGGTAATCCGATATGTGCTAGATGAACTCTAATTTGGTGTGTTCTACCTGTTTCTAGAGTACATTTAACAAGTGATTTAGGTAATTTATCAATGTAAAAAGTGTCTAATAAAGTTAAATTTGTAATAGCTTCTTTTGAATTTTTATTAGTAATAGCCATTTTTAAACGATCTTTTTCTGAACGACCAATTGGCAAGACTAATTTCATTTTTTTAGACTCAGGAATTCCATCAGTAATTGCTACATATGAACGATTAACTTCATGATTAACAAACATATCAGCAAGAATTTTATGTGAATTATTGTTTTTAGCAATAATTAACAATCCACTTGTATCTTTGTCAATTCTATGAACAATTCCAGGTCTTAATAAACCATTTTCATTTGATAAATTGTTTTTAAAGTGATATAAAAGTCCATTAACTAAAGTGTCATCATGATGACCAGGAGCTGGGTGAACTGTTAAACCTGAAGGCTTGTTTATAACACAAATGTCTTGGTCATCATAAACAATGTTTAATTCCATTTGTTTAGGTTCTACATGAATTTCTTTATCAATTACTCTTGAAATAGTAATTGTTTGACCTTCTTTTACAGTGAATTTAGGTTTATTAACCAAAACTCCATCAACCATAACAACTCTTTCATCGATTAGCTGTTTAATGTCGTTTCTTGAAATTTCAGTGTTATTTGAAATATATTTATCTATTCTTTCAGAATAGTTTACTTTAAGTTCAATCATATTTAAATTATATACATTTAATTTTAAAAGACCGTTGATATTCAGGAAAGAAATAAAATAATATGCAGTGCTTAAAACTGCATATTATTGTCTTTATTTTAGGAATTCATATTTAAATAAGTTAGGAGAAATTTCTTCTAAAAAGTAATCTTTTAGTAATTGTTTTAAAGTATTGATATGACTATTTAGTTCTGGATAATCATAGACATTTTTAACACTACCACTTACTTTTTCTTTCTTAAATGTGTTTAGTTCTTGGATTATTTGGTATAAACCATAATTAAATTCAGGGTTATAATTTTCAGTTTTCTTAGCTTCAATTAAAATTTGCATTCAAACACCCAATATTTTGTTTTCTGCTTGATTAAATTCTAGTTTTTCTAAGGCTTTAGTGGTTAGTGTTTCACCTAAAGTTGTGTCTAAACTAAATTCATTTTTATAAAATCTTTTATCAGAACCATAGAAGCTTCTTAATTTAGAAAACTGACACAGTGAAGTTCAGAATAATATTTTCAATAATCAAGTGTCTAAAATACCTTTTTGGACATCTTTTAAGTATTTTTCTTTTAAATCAGCTGTCCTAAATAGCAATCCATTGATTTTGTAGTTGTTTTTATACTGTACAAATCCCCCCCCGCGAAGAGTGGTAGAACGGGCAGAAAATTGTCACTTCTAACATAAAAACCATTACCTCTATACATCCTGCTCTATTAAATAAAGTTTGAAAACCTTGGTTTTCTAAATTATTACCAGCGGCAGCTAAATAACCTATCATATTTTCATTATAAAGTGGTTTAACTCTAATTTTCTTGCTAAAACCTTCACTCTTTTGCTTTTCTTTAATAATTTCAGGAGACATTTCAGTACCGTCCATACTTAAAATAACACCATCAAATGTATCGTTATCAAACTCTCTTCTATCAAATAAATCACTATATG
Source organism: Mycoplasma nasistruthionis (assembly GCF_006228185.1). NCBI lineage: Bacteria > Bacillati > Mycoplasmatota > Mollicutes > Mycoplasmatales > Mycoplasmataceae > Mycoplasma > Mycoplasma nasistruthionis. Next base: position 730,735 of record NZ_CP040825.1, read on the forward strand.
AACTATAAATTCTAGGTACTTTTAAAGTTTCATCAAAAATAATTTTGTTATCTTGTATTTCATAGCAATCTAACTCTATTTCTTCAATGAAAGAATTTTTATTTGATCATAAAATTGCTGAAATAAACGAATCTGATGTTGCATGAAAATGTCTTTTGTTAAAACCAAATCCACCAAGGAATTCTTTATTAATAATGTGTTGACTTTTTCAATATTTAATTGGACTATATAAAACATAACTATCAGTATCTTGTCTTAAATAATATTTAAATCCACTTCAGATAAATATATTTGCTAAATCATTAGTCACACTACCTTTAATATTTGAATTATTCTTAACTTCAGCTTTCATTTGTGTGGTTGCATAAGATTTTTTTCAAGAAACTTGATGAGCTTTTACTTTTTGAGCATCTCTAGCTCCTGCTTCAGCATAAGGTGGATTTTCAAATAAAATTATGGTGCATTTTGGATCATTAACATATTTCATAATTTCATTATTTTCTATATATTCTTGACTTAATGCATCAGCACCTTTTACTAGACCCATATTGAATGTATCTTGTTGTTCAAATGGTGGAATAATTGCTCTTACTTTATCTCCTAATAATTCAAGCAGAACTTTATATTCATAATATTCAATTGTTGATAAAACACAGTGGCTTAGTTCTTCGTCTGTTAATAGTTTTTCTAAATTTCCAGTTCCGGCACATCTATCTAAAATAATATAATCGTTGCCTTCTGGAACTCTGGCAATAGCTTTTCTAAGTAGTTCTAATGATTTTTCTACATAAGGTAAAGGTGTATAAAAAGCACCTAAATTTTTCTTTTGTAAATTATCATTTAACTTATCCATAAGTCATTGAAATTTAACATTTGTTTCACCAACATAGGGATTAATTAAATTTTTAAATTTCTCAGGATTTCTAATTTCACCTACAATTTTGATTTTTCCATTTAAATCACCAATAAAATCAGCTTTTTGAGCACTTGGATTTTCATTGTAATATCTCTCTGCTCATCCAACAATACAGTTTTCATCGATGTTAATTTTCATGTAGTTTTCTTGTTTAAGTAAGTTAATTAATTCTTGTCCATCTGTGTGATTTGAATAATTTAATTTCTTTTTATATTCTTTACTTATAAAACCAACATTATTTTTAGAACTTGCTCCAATGTAAACCTTATGAATTTCATCAAAATAGTCTTGAGAATCATATAAGTAGGCAGTTGTTTCATTTAATGATATTAACAAAATGTTCTTAGGTATAGATTTACCTCTAATTCTCATTTGAGATAAATATTTTACAACTTGAAATAATGTGGCATTTAGGTCATTAATTATTAATTTGAATTCTAAAATATTACCATTAACAACACCATCAGTATTATTAACAAAAACATCATCAAGAGTTAATTCTTTATTAACTCTTGTTAATATGGTGCTATAAAAATCTTCTTGACCTTCTAATTCATTACTATATTTTAAAATCATAATTTCTCCTTTAGTGTGTCTCACACACATTCTACACAAATAAATCACACAAACTTTTTCCTTGCGCTAATTATTTAAAGCAGAAATTTAATTTTTCCATATTCAATTTAAATCACTTATTTATTAACAAAAAGCAAAAAACTGGAAAAATATGATAAAAACAAATTTTAGGTTGAAACTTTCCAGAAAATCAGACTTTTAGTATCCAAAAAGAAATTAATGTTATATATAAAAATATAATTTAATTATGGTTAATGCTAGTCATTAGCCAGTAATTTTAATTAGGATTATTAAAATGAAAAAAACAAAAATATAAATAAGTCTGAAAACAAATTTCATACTTTTTATAGTTGTCTTTTAAATAAAATTTATTTAAAAGACAATATAAGGATACCAATCCGTAACAAAATACTTTTATGAAGTCATTTGTTAGCCCTGTCCTTATTTCTGATAGGTTTTGTATCATTCATAGTTTATGCAACTGAAGAAAGTAGTTATGTGTATTCATATGATGCAAAAAACACAATAATAGATACGCCATTACAGTTTTACTTAAAAATTTCTTTTGACTGTTAATTATTGGCTTATTTATTTATTTCACCTCAGTGTTTAGAACAATTTTAACTACTAAAAACATTAAAAAATCTTTACTAAATTTTCTTTACTATAAATCAATTGATTTAGAATTTCAAAATTCTAAATCATTAAATACTTATTACTTTAGTTTATCTTCAATTTCCTTGTTTTTAACTGTAATAGGTATATTTTCGGCCCTATATGGATATCATCAAATTTATTCAATGAGTTGATTATTCTATAAATTGTTCGTCACTGCAGGTATTGCGACAACTGTGCTAACTGTTTTATGTTATTTCTTTGAGTTAGCACTGCTAAAACAGAAAAATGTTGAAGAGTTTCCTTCTGACATAACTGTGCTACCAGAAGAAACTATTAGAAGAAAAAGATTAGTCATTTTCTCAATTAACACTGCTTTAAATGTTCTAATTGTAGTAACATTTTTCAAGTTTTTAATACAAATTATTGCTCAAGGGCCAGAAGTATATTGAAAATCAGCTATTAAGCTTGATTTGTGATTATTTTTAATTGCACTGTTGGGTTATTGTGCTTTATTTTTAAATCTTGGCTTGAAAAATAACAAACTTTTACATATATTTTGTCCTTTTTTATTTATTAACAAAGTTAATGTTCAATTTACAAGCTATGTCAAAATCAAATACTTTTACCTTGGGCTATCATTGATTTTCCTTATGTTTAGTGTGTTAAGTTTTAGTTTATTATACGTTTCTCTTGAATACTTGAGCACACTCCTTGTTTACCCTGTATTTTCTTGTTGGATAGTGTTTAGCTTTATTTTACCCTTTCTTTTTTTCAGAGCTAAATACTTGCATCACACCAAAATGGTTTACATGGGTTAACCTCCTTTTTATAATAATTTTTTCAATACAAAAACGCGCGAAAGTGCGTTTTTATTATTTCTTAAATTTACAGAATCAGATATTCAATCAAATTTTAAAAAATCAAATTTATAAAACTTTTAAGTCAACAAACAAGGGATTGAAAATCTTAGCTTTAGTAAAAAAGCACAAATCCATTGATTTTTCTAAATCAGTCAATATGAAACTGACAAAATAAGCAATTCATAACTATGTCAAAGGTACAAAAGAGTTTAATTAAAATAAGAAACTTATAACATATCAAAAATATTGTTTAAAAAACAGACAAGAATCAAATAACTTAGTTATTTGGGTATAATAATAACATGCTAGATTTTTTAGAAAAAAGAATACAAAAAGCTTCGCTAAAATGGCGAAAAAAGTTCAAGTAAATGAAGAAGATATTTTAGAAGTTACAAGAGACATTAAATTAGCACTGCTAGAAGCTGACGTTAATTTAAAAGTTATTAAAGAATTTATTGCTAACGTAAAACAAAAAGCTCTTGACAGTCAATTAACTCATAAATTAAACCCTTCTCAACACATGATTTCAATTGTTAGAGATGAATTGGTTTCTATCTTAGGAAGTAAAACACAAGAAGTTAAAATTGACAAAAAACCTTTCATCATTATGATGGCAGGATTGCAAGGGTCAGGTAAAACAACAGCATCAGCTAAGTTAGCTTTCTTTTTAAGAAAGAAAAAAATGGTTGAAAAACCACTTCTAGTAGCCGCTGACATCTATCGTCCGGCTGCTGTAGATCAGCTAGTAACACTAGCAAAACAAATTCAAGTTGATTACTATCAGCAAGGGACAAATGTTTCAGCTCAAACTATTGTTCAAAATGCTATCCAACACGCTAAAGAAAATGGTAATGATTTAATTATTATTGATACAGCAGGTCGTTTGGCTATTGATGAACCTTTAATGAATGAATTGAAGGAAATTAAACAATTAGTTCATCCTGGTGAAATTTTATTTGTTGCTGACGCACTAAGTGGTCAAGATATAATTAATGTTGCACAAGCTTTTCATGATAATTTAAAACTAACTGGAACAATTATTACCAAATTAGACTCTGATGCTCGTGGTGGAGCAGCTTTAAGCTTGCGTCAAGTTTTAAATATTCCTATTAAGTTTATTGGTACAGGGGAAAAAACATCAAACTTTGAAATTTTCCACCCAGATAGAATGGCTGAAAGAATTTTGGGAATGGGTGATGTTTTAACGCTGATCGAACATGCCAAAGAAAGTATTGATGAAGACAAAGCTCAAACAATGGTTGAAAGAATGTTTTCAGGTCAATTTACTTTAGATGATTTATTAGAACAAATTAAGCAAATGAAAAACTTAGGTAAATTTTCTAAGATCTTAAAAATGCTTCCGGGTAATTTAGCAAATCGTGTTAGCGAACAAGATTTAGATAGTGCTGAAGAAAAAATGAGAGTTTATCAAATTTTAATGTCATCAATGACTAAAAAAGAAAGAAAAAATCCAAAACTTTTAAAACAAGCTTCTAGAAAAGAAAGAATTTTAAAAGGGTCTGGACGTAGTACTCAAGAATATAATAAATTATTATCAGACTTTGATAATATGAGTAAAAAAATGTCTGAAATTTCTAAAAAAATCAAATCGGGTGGTGGTCTAAACGGTTTAGGCGACCTAGGAAAAATGTTTTAATGTATTTCATCTTTAATTAATAAGTGATTGTATCATAAGTAAGAATATGAAAAATTATGGTACAATTATTTATATGCCGCTATAGCTCAGTGGTAGAGCACTTCCATGGTAAGGAAGGGGTCGGAAGTTCAATCCTTCTTGGCGGCACCAAATATTTTCATCTAAAATATTTTTATTAAATTCATTTAATATTCATTTATAAATTTTTTAAAAGTTCAAAAATAAAATATAGTTCAAAAATTACTTATAATCTATACAAAATTATTATATTTTTTATTTGTTGTGTAGTTTCATGTTTTCAATGACTTTATTGTATATTTCTTCTTGAAATATTAAATATATTCAATGTTTTGAAAGTTTTTAGTGTCAAAACAATTTAGTTTAAATATATTAAAATAATAAAAAACAACCCATATCATAGGTTGTTTTATTTTTTATTTTAAATTTCGTTTTTCAACAATTCGTAAGGTTTAAATCCTGCAAATGATTTAGTAGCTTGATTATTTTCTAAAACTACTGTAAACGGAATTGAAGCAACTCTATATTCTTTAGCTAATTCTTGTTCTTTATCAATATTAACTCTAAATACATCCATGTTATCTTTTTCAACTAGTTGTTCTAAAGAAGATTTATACATTTTACATGGACCACATCAATCAGCGTAAAAAACTAATAATCTTTTACCAACTGTACCGTCATTTAATTTTTCTTGTAATAGCTCTTTTGTTGTTTCGTGTAACATAATACCTCTTATAAATATTTGATTAATTATAAACATTTTTAAATCAAAATTACCAAAAAGTTAATTTTTTACTGTTTTTTAGCCTAAAAACTAACTTTTTGGTAATTTGTGTGCCAAAAAGGCATAAAAAAACAGCGGCTCCCTATTTTCACCTTTCGGCTATCGTCGGCACTAAAGAGCTTAACTACTGAGTTCGGAATGGGTTCAGGTGATCCTCTTTGCTATAACCACTGATTAGATTATATCTTGTTTTTGTAAATAGTAAAATAATTTTTTGATTTTTTTAATAGAGACGCTGTTTTACCAAAAAAAGCATAAAAAAACAGCGGCTCCCTATTTTCACCTTTCGGCTATCGTCGGCACTAAAGAGCTTAACTACTGAGTTCGGAATGGGTTCAGGTGATCCTCTTTGCTATAACCACTGATTAAATAATAACTGATTTTTAAAAAAAACCAAGAACTTTTTAAAAATTATTTAGAAAAGTATTTGCTATATTTAGCAAAATCTTCAGGTTGTAGTTTTTGTAAATAGTATAAACCTAATTTTTTATATAAAACTGTATTAGCAATTTTGAATAAAGGAATGCTATAAGCTTCTTGACCTAAAACTTGTCTAAATCTATTAAATTCAATTTCTATATCATCTCTTGAAACAATGATTTGCAGTTTTTTAATAAACAACATTGTTCAGAAGTAGTTAGTAATAGTTTCAAGCGCAATTTGTTTATAGTCGCCTTTAATATTATATGCTGCAAATTTGACAGGATCCGATTCAGATGCTAATAAATCAGGTTGAAAATCAATTTTAGCTAAATTTTCTCTGTTGATTTGAAGCATTATTTCTTGACCGTAATTAAATAGTTGGTCGATTACGATTTGTTGGAAAGTTTGGAATCTGATAAATTCTTTTACATCTTCTAATGTTTTAACATTTTCCATTTGTAATAAATGAATGTTTTCATCAGTAATAGGCATTTTTTTGAATTGATAAATAGATGCCACTTTAATTTTTACATCTTGTTCATTTAAAACTGTTTGATGCTTATCTGTTAAGTTTTTATTTTCTAAAAACTTAAGTAAATTAGCTTCATTAACATTTTTACCTTCAAGGAAATAAGTTCCTTGCATGTTATCTTCCATGTCATAAATTTCAATTGACACTAAATCACCTTGTTCAACCTTGTCTTTAATGACAGGAACTCTGAATGAATATTCACTAATAAAGTTTTTTAAAAATTCTTCAACTTTCTTTTCACTATCAGCAGGAATAAAGAATTTGTGTTCAGGATCAATATCTAATTTGAATTGATCTAAATCATCAAAATAATATGACTTTAAATCATAACTTAAATTATCAGGGCTCATTTGCACATTTTGTTCAACACCCATAAAGAAAATCTTATCTGGATTTTCTTTATTTAATTTTTCAAGTAGTTTATCTTTTTCTACTTGCATTAAATATAATGAAGCCGTTGCTAAAATAGTTGGACGATCAATTTTTTGATCTTTTGGCTTGTTTTCTTCCAATCTTTTGAATGAATTATTTTGTGTTTCTAGTCAAACAGCTTTATCAACTGTGAACTTATCAATTAAAAATTTCATACACCTCATTTCTATAGTTATTTTAATTATATTAAATTCAAATTTAAAGTAAAACAGCTAGTTTTAATTCTCAGATTTAACGCCTTTATTTTCTTATTTCAACAATTAATTTAATTGTTTAAACTATCAATATATAATTAATTTATATGACAAAACCAATGACTAAAAAACAACAATCTTTAGATTTAATTTTGACTTTAACACAAGAAATTAACAAACTAAATCATGCATATTATGACCTAGATCAACCCTTGGTTGATGATTATGTTTATGACTTAAAATTAAGGCAATTAGAAGACTTAGAACGCAAGTACCCAGACTTAATTCAACCAGATTCACCGACTGTTAAAATAGGTGGAGTACCTAGCTTAGAATTCAGTAAATACAGGCATGAAAGACCAATGCTATCTTTAGCTAAAGCCTATTCCTTAGATGAGGTTGCTAAATTCATTGATGATACTATTCAATCATTAAATGACAAAAATATTAGTTTTAATTTAGAACCAAAAATTGATGGTTTATCTTTAACTTTGCACTATAACAACGGTAAATTACAAAAAGCAATTACACGAGGTAATGGACAAATCGGAGAAGATGTTACTAAAAATGCAAGGTTGATAAAATCGATTCCTAAGCATATAAATTATTCAAACTCCCTAGAAATAAGGGGTGAAATATATATATCAAAAACCCAATTTGAATTAACAAATAGTGCTTTAAGACAGAAATATGAACAACAAATTGCTCAACTGACTGATCAAAATGAAGTTGCTAAAGTTAAACAAGAAGAATTTGCTAACACTAGAAATATGGCGGCTGGAACATTGCGCCAAAAAAATGGTAGCTTAGTAGCAGAAAGAAACTTGCAATTTTTAGCTTATGATATTGTTGACCCTGAAAAACATAATTTAACATTGCAAAGTCAAATCGTTCCTTTCTTAAACAACCTAGGTTTTCAAAGTCATGATGTTAGTTACAATGAATCTGAATTAAATAATATTTTTAAAAGAATTGAAAATTTTGAAAGTATAAAAAACAGTTTTGAATATGACTGTGATGGATTTGTAATTAAATTAAATCAACTGCAATATTGAGATAGCTTAGGTAAAACTGCTAAGTTTCCTAAATATGCAATTGCATTCAAATACAAAACTGAAGAAGCATATCCGATTATTACAAACATTCTTACAACGGTTGGTCGAACAGGAAAAATAACTTATGTTGCTGAGTTTGATAAAGTTGAATTAAATCAAACAATGGTACAAAAAGCAACGCTTCATAATTATGATTTTATTGAAAATTTAAATCTTAACATTGGTGATCAAGTAGTAATTATCAAATCGGGTGAAATCATTCCTAAAATAATCGAATTAAAACAAAAGCTTACACAAGGTGTTTTTGATAAAACAACACATTGTCCAATTTGTAATTCACCATTAGTTGAATATCCAAACATAGTTGATCAATTTTGTGACAACATTAACTGTCCCGGTAAAGTTCAAAAAAACTTTATTCATGCAGTGTCTAGAAATGCTTTTAATATTTTAACATTAGGTACAAAAAATATTGAAACCTTCTTAGAACAAGGTTATTTAACTGATTTAGCATCAATTTTTGAATTAGAAAAATATAAAGAGCAAATGTTGCAACTACCTAGTTATCAAGACAAAAAAGTAAATGGTATTTTAGATAGCATACAAGAAGCTAAAAACATTGAACTACCTAAAGCATTGTATGCCTTAGGAATTAAAAATATTGGTAAAGAAGTAGCAATTTTACTAACTAACAAAATTAATAAATTAAGTGATTTTATTGATTATGATTTTGATTCGCTTTTATTAATTAATTCAATCGGACCTGAAATAGTTTCATCACTAAAAGAATATTTTAGTGATGAAAAAAATATAGAAACAATCAAAAGATTAGATAGTCATTTAAAGTATATTCAGAACCAACAAACAGATGGTAAATTAAGCAATTTAACTTTTGTAATTTCTGGAACTTTATCAGTTTCCAGAAATGAAATGTCAGATTTAATTGAAAAAAACGGTGGCAAAGTAGCTTCATCTATTTCGAAAAATGTGAATTATTTATTGTGCGGTGAAAATGTTGGTGAAGCTAAAATTTCTAAGGCTCAAAAGCTAAATATTCCAACAATAAGTGAAGTTGAATTATTAGATTTAATTAAATAAAACATAAAAAATCTAAGATAAATTATAGTAAAAAATATACACACACCTCTTTGTTAAGAAAGGTGTGTTTTTATATTTCTTAAAGCTTTGTTAAATATCTTTGTAACATATTGAACGATATTTACAAATACTGTAACATCAAAGATAAAAAAATACACTGTTTCGATAAAAAAACAACAATTTTTTGTATTTTTTAGCAAAACATTCATAAATTTGCCATTTTTTCAAAAAAACGCTTCTCTCTCTACTTATATAATATTGCTAGAAGTGTTAAAAAAGAATAAAACACTTCTAAATAAGAAAGGAGGTAAAAAATGAACAATAAAAATAAAGTGAGTGGTAACACACATTCAAAACAACAATTAAATCACCACTCAAATCAATTGAACTCAAACAATAGCGCAAATAGAGCTGCTAACAATAACAGAGCAAACCAAATGAACCCAAACAATCCTGCTTACAAAGGAAACAAATAATTTTGAAATTTGGTTAAAATACCCATAACTATAATGTTATGGGTATTTTATATTAAAGAATTTCTATGTCATTAATTTGTCATAGATGTTTAACTTTTGTTGGGTTAGTGTATTGAATTGAAATTGATTTAAACTTTTTGTTAATACTATCTGCAGGAACTATGAATTCTGCAACACTATCAACATTAGTTAGAATAATATCTGTTGCCTGATTATTTGTGTCAATTAATTTCAGTTTTAAATCTGACAATTTAAGCTCAGAACTTTGATTAAGCTTAATTGAATGAATGTTGATTGGTTTTAAAAACTCCATATGTAATGGAAAACCAGGATCGTTATCGCTTCCAGCTAATGATGTTCTGTATTTATTGTATGTATTATTATCACCATCTATGATGTTGCTTAACTTAAATTCAGTTTCTGTTTCAGTTTTGTCACCATATGATAAAACTCAGTAAGAAAACAGAGATTTTTCAGATTGAGTTGAAGCCACTATTGGAGATTCGATAAAAATCTTGCTATCATCAGTTTGAATAATATCCACATCTTTAATTGCTCATCACTTACCAGTATCAGACAGTGATTTAAGTGTTAAGGTTTTAAATTTAGCACTTTGCTTGTCTTTAGGAACAGTAAATGTGTAATCTTTTACTGAAGCCAAAGTGGCATAGTTTTCATTTTCTTTAGTATATGAAGCAAGTTCATATCAGCCACCATCTTCTACTTGACCATATAAATGAACATCCTTTAATGCCTCAAATCTTGTTGTTTCAACATATTGATGTAAGGTAACGGATTTGACATTAATAGGTTTAGTAAAGTTAAATAAAATTTCTCCATTACGTTTAACAGCGCCTATTCCGTCTTTGTTACCAAATACCGGAATAGATAACGATGAATTGCCATCAATTGCATATTCAGCATTATTATTAGATCTGTATTCTGCTATTTCTTTTTGATTAACCAATGTAATTTCTTTTAACTCTACTGATTTAATTGAGTTAGCTGTTTGTTTGCTTGTTTCAACTTGCGCTAAACCTGCATCAATATTTGCTTTAATTTGTTGCAGTTTTTGCATGTTTATTTTTTGACCTTGATTATAAAAGTCTACAGCAGCTTGATTATAAACATCAAATAACTTTGTGTTTATACCATGATAGTATTTATATTCAAACATTTTAATAAATCTTTTTACTAGCAAGTCTTTAACTGTGCTATAAAGTTCTTTTAAATTGTTAAGATTTGTATCAGCTTGCGAAATGACTTCTTGAAGTTTAGTTTTAGCGTCAACAAGTTGTTGTAGGGTTGTGCTCTGATTATCAAAAACTGCTTGTACAGTATTGTAAACTGTTTCTAGTTCAGTTTTAATGTTTAATAATGTGTATTTTGAATCGACAGTATCTTGATATTTATCTAACTGTATTTGTTTTTGATTTAATAATGATTTAAGTTCAGTTTTAATCGAACTCAAATCATTAGTTTCTTTATCAGATGTAGCTTTTGCAATTGATTTTTCTAATTCAGACTGAGCTTGTTCTAAGATGCTGTAATCACCAGTTTCTTTGACTTTTTCGGCATTATTAAAAGCCTGTTCTAGATTGTTTTTAATTTCTGAGTACTTTTGATCAGAATATTTACTTAATTCTGTTTCTTTAGTGTTTAATAGTTTATTTAATTGAGTTTTTAAATTATTTAATTTTGTTTCAAAGTTTTTGCTTGTATCACCTGAAACATGATTTTCATTGCGTTTAGTTTCATTATTCGAAATATCTGGACTCACAGGAGCTGGACTCACAGGAGCTGGACTCACAGGAGCTGGACTCACAGGAGCTGGACTCACAGGAGCTGGACTCACAGGAGCTGGACTCACAGGAGCTGGACTCACAGGAGCTGGACTCACAGGAGCTGGACTCACAGGAGCTGGACTCACAGGAGCTGGACTCACAGGAGCTGGACTCACAGGAGCTGGACTCACAGGAGCTGGACTCACAGGAGCTGGACTCACAGGAGCTGGACTCACAGGAGCTGGACTCACAGGAGCTGGACTCACAGGAGCTGGACTCACAGGAGCTGGACTCACAGGAGCTGGACTCACAGGAGCTGGACTCACAGGAGCTGGACTCACAGGAGCTGGACTCACAGGAGCTTTTATACCTTTCTTATTAGTAATATCTTTATTATCTAACTTGTCATTATTAGATTTATCAGCACTACCTTTGTCATTAGTGCTACAAGAAACTGCAGTAGTCAATGCAGTTAAAACACTTAAAGAACCTGAAATTGGTATTAAAAATTTGATTTTTTTCATGTTTATTTCCTTGCAATTTATATATACATTTTCGTCTTTTGTTTATATCCTCCATTTACCCATATATATTAATCAAAAAACAAAATTTTATAAATATTGTGAAACAATTTAAGCGTCTGTTTAAAACAATTGGGTATTTGTTTCATATTTTTTTGAGTTAAAATAACAAAATGTCTTAAATCGTTTTTGGAATTTAAAAATTTAGTGTATAAATTTATATTTAGACAAAAAATCACTATTCAATACAAGAATAGTGATTTTTAAGTCTTTCTTTACAAAATTAAAGGATTTCAATTTCATTAAGTGTTCAATAACCTGCTGAATTAGCTGTTGTGTTTTCAACTTTAATTCTTTTGTATTTTTTAGAAGCTTCATCTTTAGTTAATTGAACAAAAATATCTTTTTGTTCATCAGTTAATGTTACATCTTTAATTAATGGTTGACCATTTTCTTCAGCTGGAGTTAATGTGACTCTAACATTTTTTAGTTTTAGCATAGCATCTTGATCTAATTTAATAGAATGAACATTCATTGGTTTTAGAAAATCCATGTAAAGAGCATCACCAACATGAACTGTTTGTGAATTTCCAGTTCCGTGTCTATATGTGTTAAATGTGCTTGTATCATTGTCAAAAACATTTTCCTTTTTAAACATTACACTTTCAGGAGCAGGTGTTTTGTAAGTTAAAACTCCTGAATCTAAGAAGCGATGAGGGAATAAAATTGATGACATAACAACAGGTGCTTCAATAAAAATTCTATTATTGTCGCCATCAATAATTTCAACTTCTCTAATTCCTCATCATTTTTCAGTGTTTTCAAATGCTTTAACTGAAATGGTTTTGTATGTGTTATTTCTTTTTGAATTGTCAATATCTACTTTAACATTTTCAACTGATTTTAAGCTTTCTGGAGTTTGGTCATTAGCTTGAATTTTACCTAAACTTTCTCACCCACCAGTTCATCATTCTCCATGAAGTTCTAACTTGAATAGTGATTGAATATCATCTTTATTTTCACTTCCACGGTATTGATGTACTCTGATTGATTTAATTTTTGTAGGTTTAGAGAAATGGAAAAGCAATTCACCATTTCTCTTAACGGCTGCTCTACCATCATTATCTGCATAAAAAGGAATTGATAAGTCTGCATTTCCGTCGATTGTATAATCCGGGTTATTATTTGAACGAGTTTCATTAATTTCGTTGTAGTTAATTAATCTAATACCTTTGACACTTGTAGATAGTTTGTTAGCATTTTCTTTAGAAGCCTCAGCTGCTTGTAGAGCCTGTGTGATTTCATCTTTAATTGTTTGTAAGTTTTCTTTTGTTAATTTTTCACCACTATTGTAAAACTTAACAGCCGCGTCATTATATTTATCAAATAAAGTTGTATTAATTCCTTGATATGATTGATATTCGAACATTTTCTTAAATCTATCTAATAACGAACTTTTTGTTTGGTTATATAAATCTCTAAGTTCATTCTTAGAAGTATCAGCTGTTAAAATAGCATTTTCTAATTTGTGTTTTTCTTGGTTTAATTCATCAGCTGTACTTGTGTCTGCTTGTGCCACAGCAGAAGCATTAGAAAATGCTATTTCTAAAATATCTTTAATAGCTTTTTGAGTATATTTGGAATCGTCTGCATCTACATAAAGTGCTAATTTCTCTTCTTTTTTAGCTATTACAGCTTTTAATTCATTTCTTGCTACTTCTACATCTTTTTCTGTTTTATCATTTTGTGCTTTAGCAATAGCTTGATCTAACGCAGACTTAACACTTTCTAGTTCGGTTTTATTTTTAGATTCTTGTTTAGTTTCTGCATCAGTAAAAGCATTTGTTAATTCAGCTTTAATTGTCTGATATCTATTGTCTAGATATTTATTTAATTCAGCATCTTTTTTAGCTAAAACTTCTTTTAATGCATTTCTAGCATTTGTAATGGCAGGGTCTTCAGTTGCAACTTCTTCTCTTGGTTGTTCGTTTGTTGTGACAACTGGTTGATTAAGTGTTTCATCATTAGTTTCTGAACTTCGCTTAGAATCGCTGCTTGAACCTTGTTCGTTAGAAGGTGTTGCTGGCATTGGTTGATTTTGATTGTTTTCTGAAACTGTTGGTGTTTTATTAGTGTTATCAGCAGTTGAGGCATCTGTGCTTGAACTAACAGCAGGTTTTGTTTGGGTTTCAGGTGTTAGTACTGGTGTTGAGTTATTATTGTTTTCTGTTGTGTTTCCTTTTTCAGGAGTAGCAACCGGTTTAGGATTGGGAGTTGGGCTAACAACTGGTGCTGGTTTACTTGGTGTTTTAACAGGAGCAGGTGATACTGTTGTTTTTGAAGTATCTTTTTTAGCATCACTTTTAGATTTTGCACCACAAGATGCAGCCACTGCTGAAACTGCAAGAACACTTAAAGAACCACTTAGTAGTGGTAATCAAAATTTCATTCTTTTCATTTTCGTCTTTTCTTTCTTTTTTTATATACATCTAATATATTCTTATACTTAATATGAAAATAGTTGTTTCTCATATCCTTATCTACCATTTAATATTAAGATATTCAAAATTTTTATTTTTAGATATTAAAAGTTTTCTGCAAAAAAAAAAAAAAAGAAAAGATTTCAGAAAAAATAGCATATTACAAGCAAAATGATTTATTTACTAGGAAATTAAAAAATACCAAGTATAAGCTTGGTATTTTGTGTTGTTGTTAGTATTGTTTAAAGAATCTCAACTTCATTTAGTTGTCAGAAACCGGTTGAATCACTGGCACTAACTATTTCGATTCTCTTATAAGTTTTCTTAGCATCATCTGATGATAAATTATAATTTACGTCTTTTTCAACACTGTTAAAAGTGTGTTCTACTTTTTTATCATCATTAGTTGTTAAAATAATTTTCATATCTTTTAATTTTAGTAAGGCATCTTGTTTTACTTTTATTGAATGGATATTAATAGGTTTCATGAAGTCCATATACAATTTATCATTATTGTAAACAATGTTTTTATCTTTATTATGATGTCTATAAGTGTTAAATGTTTCATCACTGTTATCAAATAAGTTTTCAACTTTATATTCTTTGCCAGCAGGAGCTTCATCTTTATATTTTAATACTTCTTCGTATAAATAATCTGTCGGATAATCAATTGTTGAAACAACAACAGGGGTTTCTATAAATACTCTCTTGTCGTTTGTGTCTTTGATTTCAACATCTCTGATACCTCATCATTTTTTAGTTGTATCATAAGATTTAATAGTAATAGTTTTGAACTTTTTAGCCTGATTTTCAGTGCTTAGTTCAACTTTTTTATTTTCTGATGCTTTTAATGTGGCGTCATCTTGGTTTTCTGCTGTTATAGTTCCTAAACTCACTCAATTACCATTTGGTTCTTGGCCATATACACTAATTTTTCATAAAACTTCTGTATGACCTGAAGTTATATATTGGTGAAGTCTTACAGATTTAATATTAGTTGGTTTTGAAAAATGATATTTTATTTCAGCATCTTTACCAACAGCACCTCTTCCATCAGTTCCCCCGAAGAAAGGAATAGACAAGTTTATATTTCCGTCAATTGTATTATCAGCACTATTATTTTGACGTGAAGCATTCATTTGAGAGAAGTTAATAATTCTAGTTTTTTCTGCACTAGTTGTTAATTCTAGAGCGGTTTTCTTTGTTTCTTCTGCTTGTGCTAGGGCTTCTGTTATTTTTGTTTTAACTTCAGTTAATTTAGTTTTGTCTAATTTATTGCCTTCGTTATAAAATGCTACAGCTGCTTCATTGTATTTATCAAATAAGACATCATTAATTCCTTGAAATCTTTTGTATTCAAACATTTTATTAAATCTGCTTAGTAATGAGTTTCTAGTTTCATTGTATAGATTTGTCAACTCTAATTTAGCTGTATTAGCCTCTAAGATTGCATTTTCTAGAGGGTGATTAGCATTTGTTAATTCAGCTGCAGTAGCATTTTGTTTATCATATACAGCTTTAGCTGTTGCGTAAGCGTCTTCTAAAGTTTTCTTAACAGCATTTAATGTGTATTTAGAATCTGCAGGATCATTAAATTCTGCTAGTTTTTCATCTTTTTTGTCTAAAAGTGCTTTTAATGCATTTTTAGCTAATTCAATATCTTTTTTAGTTTTATCTGCTTTAGCCTTTTCTATTGATTGTTCAAGAGTAGTTTTAGCTGATTTTAAATCATCTTTTGATGTTGATTCTTTTTTAGCATCAGCTGTGGAATATGCTGTTTCAAGAGTAGTTTTAATTTCTTGATATTTTGTATCTGAATAGTTATTTAACTCAGAATTTTTAGCTTCAAGCAGTTTTTTAAGTTCATTTCTAGCTGTAGTTAATTCTGTGTCTTCTGCAGGAATGGAATTAACTGGATTAGGTTTTACATTAGTAGGCGGAGTTGTTTCACTTGAAGTTGTTGGTGGAGTTTGGTTTGCAGACTCTGTTGATTTAGGTTTTGTTTCTTCTGATGTTTTAGGGTTCTCTGTTTCTTTTTTAGGTTTAGGTGTAACATCAACTGCTGGTGCAGGCATATTATTATCAGTCGGTGGTACAGGTGATGGTTTAGTAACGGGTGCTGGTGCAGGCATTGCAACAGGCGTATTATTATCAACTGGTGGTGTTGGAGTTGTGTTAGGTTTAGGATTTGTTGGTGTGCCACCTTCCGATGTTTTAACAACAGGTTTTTCAGTTTTAGGTGTAGTTTTCGGAGTTGTAACAGGAGCAGGTTTAGGTGATGGTGTTGGTTTTGAAACTGTAGAAGTTTTATCTTTTTCTATAGATTTCGTCTTTGTTTCTTCTTTTTTGCACCACAAGATGCAGCTACTGCTGAAACTGCAAGCACACTTAAAGAACCACTAAAAAGTGGCAGTCAAAATTTAATTTTTTTCATTTTTGTGTTTATCTTTCCTCATATCTCTTTAAAGTTAATGTAAGTCGCTTATTAACTTTTGCTTTTATTTTTATATATACATTTTGTTTCAATTTAAAGTTTTAATATGAAAATAGTCAGTTTTCATATCCATTTTTACACCTTAATATTAATCCTTTTATAATAGTGCTAAATTAGATTTGATAAATCCATCTGAAAAAAAAAAAAAAAAGAATGAACTTCCCAGAAAATATGGAAAAAACTCATTCTTTTCATATGTTGTCGTTAAATTAGACTGAAATTCAGTTTCTAAAATAATTAAAGAATTTCAATTTCATTTAATTGTCAAAAACTAGTTGAGTCGCTTAGGTTTTCAATTTTTACTTGTTTATATTTTTTGTTCAAATCATCACCGGCAACTTGGAATAACACTTTGTTATCTGTGTTATCAAAAGTTTTTTCAACTGTTTTATTATCTTCAGTAATTAATGTAACTTTAATATTATTTAGTTTTAAAACAGCATCTTGATGAAGGGTTAGTGAATGGATATTCATAGGTTTTAAGAATTCTAAATATAGAGTGTCATTTTTAAGTGATTTTTGAGTATCGCCAACACCGTGTCTGTAAATGTTGAATGTAGCTAGGTTATTGTCAAATAAATTTTCTCTCTTGTATGTGTTATTTTCAGGTGCTTCGTTTTTGTATTTTAATCTTTTTGCATCTAAATAATATCTTGGGTAAGAGAATGATGAAACAACAATAGGTGTTTCAATGTATATCCTTTTATCTGAACCGTCAATAATTTCAACATCGCGAATACCTCATCATTTACCAGTATCTTTATCAGATTTTAGTGTAATGATTTTGTATTTTGTTGATAATTTATCAGCAGGTACATCAACTTTAACATTTTCGATTTTTTGAAGTTGTTGGGCAGATTCGCCTTCACCTGTAATCTTTCCAATTTCTTGTCATTGATTACCTTCAGTATAACCATAGACAGTTATACTTGCAATTCCTTCGTCTTTACCACTGTCTCCACGAGTATATTGTTGTAATCTAACAGATTTAATTGTTGTAGGAACTGAGAAGTTAAATTTCAATTCAGAAGCTTTTTTAATAGCCTCATTACCGTTAGGTCCTGCATAGAAAGGAATTGATAAAGTATTACTTGGGTCAATCGCATCTTCTAATGTTGAGTTTGAAGATGCTTCATTAACTTCATTAAATTTAATTAAATGAATGTTTTGTGTTGAGGTTGTTAATTTATTCGCAGTCCCTTTAGCTTGTTCTGCTTTATTAACAGCATCATCAATTTTGCTTTTAATTGATTGAAGTTTTTCTTTATCTAATTTATTTCCTTGGTTATAAAATTCAACTGATGCCTCATTGTATTTGTCAAATAATTCAACATTAATACCATGTAATTCTTTGTACTCATACATCTTAGCAAATCTACTTAATAATGCATTTCTAGTATTGTTGTACAGTGTTTCTACTTCGGTTTTTTCTGTACCAGCTGTTGTAATAGCGTTTTCTAATGTTGTTTTTGCACTATTTAATTCATCAACTGTTGTTTGTTGCTTGTTGTGTGCAGTTTGACCAGCAGTAAATGCTTGTTCTAATTTTTCTTTCACAGCATCTAATGAATATTTAGCATCAGCAATTGTGTATTTTGCTAATTCTTCTATTTTCTTATCTAAAACAGCTTTTAGAGCTTTTTTAGCTTCATCAATATCTTTTGCTGTTTTGTCTGAGGTTGCTTTTTGAACAGCAGCTTCTAATATAGTTTTAGCATTTGCAAGTTCTTCTTTTGAAGTTGAGTCTTTTTTGCCTTCCGCAGCAACGTAAGCAGCTTCTAATGTAGTTTTAATATCTGCATATTTTGCTTCGCTATATTTAGCAACTTCAGTAGTTTTTGAATCTAAAAGAGTTTTAAGGGCTTGTTTAGCTACTTCCACTTCATTATTATTAACTGCAGTAGCTGGTGCTTTTTCTTTTCAACAGGATTAGTTGCTTCTCCACCAGTTTTTGGGGCTGTGCCACTATTTTCTTCAGCAGTTTTAGGAGGAATTGTTGTTCCTGTAGATGGTGTAGTTTCGTTGTTTGTATCATTTCCAGGAGTTGTTGTACTTGTTTTACCACTTCCTGACTTTTCTGCTTCTGCACCGGTTTTAGGAGCAGGTGGAGTTTGAGGCTCGTTTGAAGGAGAAGCTTGTCCTGCACCAGGTTCAGGTGTCATTGGTGTTTCAACAGTTGGAGTACCTTGTCCTGGGTTTTCAGAGTTCTTTGGGTTTTTGGTGTTTCATTTACAGGTTTAGCAGGTTTTTTAGGTTTTGATTGTTCTCCAGGGTTTCCTTGTACAGGTTGAACTGGATTTTCTTTTTTAGGCACAGGCTTTGGTGCAGGAGTAGGAGTAGGAGTTGCTTTAGGAGCTGGTGCTGGTTTTGAAACCTCAGGGGTTTTACCTTTTTCAATAGGTGCGTTTTTTGTTTCTTCTTTTTTAGCACCACATGAAGCAGCCACAGCAGAAACTGCAAGCACACTTAAAGAACCATTTAAAAGTGGTATTCATAATTTAAGTTTCTTCATTTTGTTTATCTTTCTAATCTTTATTTTTACATTGAAAAGTAATTTAAAGTCGCTTATTACTTTTCATATATGTAAAAGTTTTTATATATACATTTTTTATATTTATATTATTCAATTTTTCTATCCAAATAAAATGCTATTAGTTTTTAAGTTAAAGTTAATGAAACTTTAAGGATTCTGCAAAAAAAAAAAAAAAGAACTCAATTTTCATAAATTGCAGAAAAGATAATTGTTTTTGCATAAATTTATAAAAATATTAAAAAAATACCAAGTAATAACTTGGTATTTATCAAGATTAGTGTGGAAAATTAAAGAATTTCAATGTCATTAATTTGTCATGGTTTTTTTGTTGTTCTTTGGTCATTTCCTTCACCATAGTATTCAAATTTAAGTCTCTTGAATTTTTTATTAGCATGTTCGCTTTCTAGTTTTCAACTAGCTAATGTTTCTAAGTTGTCTAACTGTTTTACGACCTCATGATTTTCTTCATCAACTAAAATCATTTTTACTCTCGGCAGTTTTAGAAGAGCATCTTGTTTTAAATTAATTGAATGAATATTCATAGGTTTTAAGAAATCAAAAATAATTGGTCATGATCTTTCTACTTCTGAATATGTTGAATTTTGATATGTGTTAAATGTTGATTCATTGTTATCAAATAGATATTCTTTTTTATATGTTTCAGTTGAAGGATTTTTATAAGTAAGTGGTGCTGTATTCAATAATTGACGTTGATCAACTGTAGAAACAACAACAGGTGTTTCAATAAAAATTTTCTTTTCTTCATTTGAAACAATTTCTACATCTTTAACAGCTCATCAAGTGTTAGTTTGTTCATTTGATTTAAGTGTTATAGCTTTATATTCATTGTTCAACATATTTTGCGGAACCTCAAATTTATAGTCTTTAAATTTAGATAATTCTGCAAAATCTTGGCTATTAGCATTATATGTGGCAATTTGTTCTCAGCCACCATTAGTTCTTTGCCCATGAAGAGTAAGGTTTTTTACAATGTATGATTTATCTTTGTTATCTCAAACTCTTTCAGCAAATTGGTGTAAAATAATGTGTTTTAGTCGTGTAGGATTTTTAAATGAGAAAATTAACTCACTATCCTTAGCAATATGTCCATACCCATCTGTTCAACCTAAAACAGGAATTGACAGGTCAGTATTACCATCAACCGTATATTCATAATCATTATTTGATCTTGCTTCGGTAATTTGTTTACCTTTGACAATACCAATTTTCTTAACGCTTGGTGTTACTGTATTAGCTGTTTCTTTGGCTACGTTAGCTGCTTCTAAACCTTTTGTAATTTTTTCTTTTATTTCTGTTAGTTTTGCTAAATCTAATTTTTGATCTTGATTGTAGTATGAAACAGCTGCTTCATTATAAACATCAAATAAAGTTGTGTTCACGCCATGATATTGTTTTAATTCAAACATTTTGTTAAATCTATCCAACAACATAGTTTTAACTTCTGGTGCTAGTGTTTCAACCATTGATTTATCTGTTTTAGCTTTTTCAACAGCAGTTTTTAAATCATTTAATAATTTATTTGCTTTTTCTAAGTTATCAGCACCATCTTTACCACTTTCAGCAGCTGTATAAGCACTTTCTAATGTGGTTTTAATTGGCGCTAAAGTATATTTTCTGTCTTCAACATCTGCATATTTGCCTATTTCATCATTTTTATTAGCTAATAACGCTGTTAATTCATTTTTAACCAATTCCAAATCTTTAGCTTGTTTTTTTGTATCGGCTGAAGAAATTGCTGAAGCTAAAGTATCTTTTGCAGATTTTAATTGTTCTTTATCATTTAAGTCTTTTTTACCTTCAGCAACATCAAATGCTTTTTCTAATTCAACTTTGATTTCAGAATATTTTTCTTCCGCATATTTAGCTAATTCTGTTGATTTAGATTCTAATAGCTCTTTTAAAGCATTTTTTGCATTTGTAAGTTCAGTATCTTCTGCACTTTGTTTATTACCATCAACCGGAGCCGGAGCTGGGTTAGGAGCAGGCATAGGAGTTGGCGCTGGAGTTGGCGCTGGAGTTGGCGCTGGAGTTGGCGCTGGAGTTGGCGCTGGAGTTGGCGCTGGAGTTGGCGCTGGAGTTGGCGCTGGTTTAGATCCTTCTGTATTTTCTTTTTTATTATTATCCTTAGGTGTTTTTTTGTCATTAGCACCACATGAAGCGGCTACTGCTGACACAGCAAGTACACTTAAAGAACCACTAAATAGTGGTAGTCAAAATTTCAATTTTCGCATAATGTTTTTTCTTTCGTCTTTTATAAATTTAATCTTTCAAAATAACCCTTTGTCATTCGGGCAAGATCTCTCGTAATATATCCCTTTTAATTTACAATTAAATACTAGTCCAAAATGGTCTCTAAAAAAAAAAAAAAAACATCGTTCCACAAAAAAATGAATTTTGCAGAAAATTTCCATACAAAATCCATATTTTATATTTAAGTTGTTAAAGCGTAATGAGTATAAATAAAAAAACAGTCATAAAATGACTGTTTAATGAATTTAGGATTATTTACTTCTTTTAATTTCTTTAAGACGTGCACTTTTACCTTTACGGTCTCTCATAAAGAATAGTTTCTTTCTACGCACTTTGTTTTTACGTACTACTTCAATGTGAGAGATTAATGGTGAATGTAAAGGGAAAGTTCTTTCAACACCAATACCGTATGAATCTTTTCTAACTGTGAATGTTTCACGTGTTCCTGATTCTTTTTTACTAATTACTAAACCTTCAAATAACTGAACACGTTCTTTTCCGTTTTCTTTAATACGAACGAAAACTTTAACGTTTTCTCCTGTAGTAAAGTTAGGAACGTCTGGGCGTAATTGTGATTTTTCAACTAACTCGATAAATTTATTTCTCATTCTTTATCCTTTCAATGATGTCAGGTCTGTTTTTTGCTGTTTTTTGTCAAGCAGCCTGATCTTTTCATTCTTGAATTTTTTTATGATCACCACTAAATAAAACTTCTGGCACATCATAAGTTTTGCTAGGATCAGATACTGATGTATATGATCTAGGTCTTGAATATTGAGGATGTTCTAATAATCCTAATTCCCCTTGGAACGATTCATAGGTGTGTGATTCAGTTTTAATAACACCAGGTAGAAGTCTAACAATTGCGTCAGCCATTACCATAGAAGGTAATTCTCCACCAGTTAAAACAAAATCTCCGATTGATAATTCATAATCAGCCATTTGAATCACTCTTTCATCAAATCCTTCATATCTACCAGAGATAAAAGTGATTTGTGAATGCTTGGCTAAATCGCTAGCAATTTGTTGTGTGAATTGTTTTCCTTGCGGTGAAACGACAACAACTACACCACCACGATCTTTTAATGAATTTAAGGCTAAGTCAATTGGCTCTACTTGAAGTAAAAGTCCATGACCTCCACCATAAATTTCATCATCAACTTTTCTATGTTTGTTTCGACTAAAATCTCTAAAGTCAACCACTTCAAACGATACTAAATCTTTATCTTGTGCCTTTTTAATAATGCTTTCATTAATAAAAGGTTCAAAATAATTAGGGAATAAGGTTAAGAAATTAATCTTCATTATTTTTTAAGTTCAGCTGTTAGTTTGTGTGTTCTGAATAAGTTAGCAACAGTTTGTGTAGGTTGAGCACCTTCTTTTAATCATTTTGATGTTAATTCTTTGTTTAACACAAATTCTTTAGAAAGAGGGTTGTAGTGTCCTAAAGCTTCAATAAATTTTCCATCACGTGGAGCTCTTGCATCAGCAGCAACAATTTTGTAAACTGGTCTGAATTTGTCTCCCATTCTTTTTAATCTAATTTTAACCATTATTAAATATAAACTCCTAAATTATGTATGTCAAGCAAAAGTGCTTGACAGTTGTAAATTAATTATATATAGATCTATTTTTTTGTCAAGAAAAAAGTAATAAAAAATTCAGCCTAAGCTGAATTAAATAATTAATGTATACATATATCACAATGGTAAGTGTTTCATGTAAAAGAAATTAATCATTATAAAAGTAATTATTAACAATAAAACAAGACAAATAAATATATCTCTTCAAACAAGTTTCATTATTCTATATTTAGTTCTATGCATATAAGGGTCATACCCTCTTGTTTCCATTGAACTAGCTAAGTCTTCAGCTTTTGAAAATGAAGAAACAAAAAGTGGAATAATCAAAGTTGAAAAGGCATTTATTTTTTCTTTCATATTACCGTGCTTGAAATCAACTCCACGTGATGACTGAGCTTTAATAATTCTGTTAGCTTCATCAATTAAGGTAGGAATAAAACGTAAAGCAAGTGAAATAATCATTGCAATAATATGAGTTGGAATAAATAATATTTTTAAGGGATAAAGCAAGTCTTCAATAGCTTTTGTTAATAAAATAGGTCTAGTTGTGTTAGTTAATAAAGTAGTTAATAAAATCATAGTGTAAATTCTAAAGAATAAATTAATACTACGATTGACCGAATCTAATGAAAAACCGTATGCTTTATGAATTGACATGTCTGCGAGTGGTCCGGTTTTTATAATGCTTGAAGTTGTAATTCAATTTCAAAAACCATTTTCGGTATTATAAATTTCAGAAATCTGTGGTGCATAAAAATTGTTAAGTGATGAAATTCTAAAAGCATCTGCAGCTACGTTTTCATTTTTAATGCTATAAATGTTAACAAATAAAATAATAATCGATATAAATAATGGTAATTTCACCATTCTTAAAAGAGGCCTAACTCTTTTGAAAGTTGAAATATAAATTACCACTAAAACACTTGTTAACAACACTAAATCAATGAAAAAGCGAGACATAAAAACTAAGATAATATAAATTAATAATGTTATTAATTTTAATCTAGGATCAACACGATATAAAAAACCCTGACCAGGAATAAAACGGCCGAAAACTGATTTCATTATTTCACTCCTTTATCTTTTAAATATTGATTCAAAAATTCAGCAAGTTGTTTTTCAGTTAGCACTTTTGGTACATCGATACCTTTATTTCTTAATTTGTCAACAAATTCAAGCAACTTAGGCGGTTGTAAGTTGTTTTGTTTTAAAAATACCACATCTGACAAAACATCATAAGGGTCAGAATCTTTTATTAATTCACCTTCTGAAAGTAGTAAAACTCTTTGTGCATAGTGTAAAACGTTGTCTAAATCATGAGTAACATTAATAATGGTTTTACCTTTTTTATTTAGATTACTAATAATTTCTAAAATTTCTTTGACACCTACAGGGTCAAGCCCGGCAGTAGGTTCATCAAAAATCATAAAATCTGGATCCATTGCTAAAATACCAGCAATTGCTACACGACGCTTTTGTCCGCCAGATAATTCAAAAGGACTTCTGTCAAGATATTCTGAACCCAACCCTACTAATTCTAAGCATTCTTCAGCTTTTTGATAAGCTTTAATTTTATCCATACCAAAAGCAATTGGACCAAAAGCTATATCTTCTTTAATTGTATTTTTGAATAATTGATATTCAGCAAACTGGAATACAGCACCTATTCTTTTTCTGATAATCTTTGGATTATTTGAAAAGTCAAACAAGTGTTTTTTCTTAGATGAAAAGTTAACTATTTGCTTTGAATATGTGTACTTATCTAGTTCTTTGTATGTTTGATTGTTTGCTTTAAATTCTTGTAAAAAATCATTTAAAGCTCTTTTGTGATCGCTGTAATAGTTTTTTAAATTATTAGAATAGTTACGATCAAATTGAATTGTAAAATCTTTTTTAGCTTGCTTTAATTCAATTTTTCATTGTGATTTTAATTTTTTAACTATAGGATTAATTTCACTAAACTTTGTTTTTAATTGTTTTTTAGCTTCTTTAAAGTCAATTAAATCTTGTTGGTTTGTTTTTTGTATTTGATCAATTTGCTGTTGAATTTTTAAAATTTCTTGTGAATTATTATGTTTTTTGTTTAGTTCTACAATTTGTGCTTTTAATCTTGAAATAGCAGATTTAGCTTCTTTTTTGCATTTTTGTAAGCAGATTTTAATAGTGATAATTCCTTTTTATATGAAATTTGTAAATTATCATAGAACTCTCACTCAATTTTTCCACTTGTTGGAAAAAGCAAATTATTTAAATGCTCAATTAATGTAGTTTTCCCTGAACCAGTTGAACCAATTACACCGATGTATTCACCATCATTTATTTCAGCTGACACATTTTTTAAAGCTGTAAATTCAAATGGCGTTTTAGGATTGAAGGTGTGTGAAACGTTTTGAATTTTTATTTGCATATTTTTTTAATTAGTTCTCTTTCTGAATAAGTGGGTTCAATTCCATCAATCATTCCACTTAAACGATAAATAAAAGGTGAATCAATTTTAGCAATATCAATAATTTCTTTGTTTTTTAAAATATCAGTTGGAGTACCAGAAGCAATCAGTTTTCCGCCGGCAAAAACTAAACATAAATCAGCTAAAATCGCTTCATCCATGTCATGAGTAATTGAAATTAAAGTTTTATCAGGATTATTTCTTAGATCTTTGATAATTTCAATAACTTTATTTTTACCCTTAGGATCAAGCATTGAAGTAACTTCGTCGAAAATAATAACATCAGGATCTAAAGCCAACACAGAAGCAATAGCAACTCTTTGTTTTTGACCACCACTCAGATTCTCTGGCTCTCTTTCTAGATGATTTTGCATATCAACTTTTGTTGCATATTTAACAACCAAATCTTTCATATCTTCATGTGGTATTTGTCTATTTTCTAGTCCAAAAGCAATATCGTCTTCAACTGAAGAACCAACAAATTGGTTATCAGGGTTTTGAAAAATAATTCCAATTTTTTTACGAATTTTTAACAAATTTTCTTTTGAATACAAAATACCATCAATAAAAATGTTTCCAGATTGTGGTTTTAAAAGTGCTACAAGTACTTTGGACAAAGTGCTTTTCCCAGAACCATTATGTCCTAAAATAGCAACATATTGACCTTTTTTTATCTCGAATGAAACGTTATTTAAGGCTGGTTTTGTGTCTTTTTCTCTATATTTAAATGTTATATTTTCGACTTTTATCATAACTACAATTATAAAATAAAAAGACAGATTTTAAGGGTTTTATATGCTTAAAATTTGTCTTTTATGGTTAAATTTGCAATTGGCTTATATTTTAATCTATGAATTGGTGTAATTCCATGCTTTTGTAATGCTTCTAAATGTTTTTTAGTGCCATAACCTTGATTGTTTTCAAAATCATACTCTGGATAAGTTAAGGCATGTTTTGCCATCAAATTATCTTTTGTAACTTTAGCTAAAATACTAGCAGCCGCAACATTTAATGATAAACTATCACCTTTGACTAAATTAATTTGATTAATATTTAAATCTATTTTTTCAAAATCAGTAATTACTAAGTCAGGTTTTAATTTAAGGTTTTGCACCGCTAATTTCATACCTAATTTTGACTCGGCTTTTGGGTTGGATTGATTAATATCTTTTACACTTCTTACAATAATTTGATAATCTAACGCATTTTGAATAATTT
Source organism: Mycoplasma nasistruthionis (assembly GCF_006228185.1). Taxonomy (NCBI): domain Bacteria; kingdom Bacillati; phylum Mycoplasmatota; class Mollicutes; order Mycoplasmatales; family Mycoplasmataceae; genus Mycoplasma; species Mycoplasma nasistruthionis. The sequence continues at coordinate 757,704 of NZ_CP040825.1, forward strand.
CATCAAACAATGCTTGACGTTTGACTTTGGTTAGTTTTTTAGAATCGTTAATCTTTGAGTTTGTGTAATTACGTGGCAAAATCACGCAAGCTACAACTAATTCACCTGCTAAACATCCTCTACCGGCTTCATCACAACCAGCAATGAATTCAAATTTAGGGTCTAAAGTTTTTTCATAATCTAACATAATGGAATTATAAATTTAAAATCTATATTTTATAATTTAATAAGGAGGAATATGGGAACTTTAGTAAAAGCTAGATGCAATGACTGTCAAGCTAGTTACAATTATGTTTTTGGCGTGCCAAATGATTTAAGACCGTTTAGAGTTTTTTTAATGTTTTTTATTAGATCTCAAAAGAATTTATTTGTTTGAGATAACTTTGTGTCAGTAATGAATTCAGAATTAGAGTTAGATATTAATTTTCAACTAAAATCTGATCAAGAAAAAAATGAAATTCTGAATCAGAATTTCAAAAGCGTGCAAGCATTTTTCAGTGATGAAGAAAAAAAGGCTTTAACTACAAATATTTTAATGAAAGCTGAATTAGATTCTTATCCAGTTTTCAAAGTTAATGATGATCCAAAATATCGTCAAATTTTCAATGTGCCGTTATTGAGATTTGATTTTATTGACGGAAGTAGTTATCAACGTAAATATGGTAAACATGTTTATTATGTACAAGTGTCAGAAGATCAACGTTATTTAACTTGTCCAAGATGCAACAGATTAAGTGCAGGATATTTATCAGAAACAGAAGTTTAATCAAAAACTTCTGTTATTTTTATATAGTCATTTATTGCTTTTTGATAAATGTTTAAGATATCAAAATTATCAGTCAAATTAATTTCGAAATAAGTTCTAATATCATTAAATGATGCCCAAATATACTCAACTAATGGATTTTTGTGATTCGGCCCAGTAGTATGGTTGAAACAAATAAAACCACCTTGATTCAAATCAAAATCAATTAAACTTTGACGACTAAAACATAAGGCACACCCCTGAAAATCTAAATGAACACCAAAATATTCAAGTGAATTTGCATAAAAATAAGTCAACATCTTTCACTTATTTTTAGCATCTAATAATTTAATGTACCTAACAAATAATTGATAAACACGATTTGGCTGTTTAATCCTTTGTCATAGACGTGAAAGGTTTAAAAACATATCGTTAGCATTAAATTTGGAATAATCAATTGTTTCAATTAAATGTGCAGTTTTTAACTTGCCCATTTTTCTAGGTAATCTAGCTTTAAAATATTCAATTTCAACAATGCAACCTTGTAATAAATTGCTACGGTTTTTTGAAGCAGGCTTATTAAGCCCTAAAGCAAATAGTGAAAAAGCACCTTTTTGATTAAAAAAAGTGATTACAAATTCATTATTTTGTTTATGAAAAACATCAAGAACTAGCGCTCTTTCAATAGTTGTTGCCATATTTAAATTATACAAAGAAAAAATGCAAATATTTTAGCAAATTAAGCATAAATATGCTAAAATATAATAACTATGAGTAAAAGAGATTATTATGAAGTTTTAGGTGTTTCTAAAAACGCAACAGATCAAGAAATTAAAACAGCATATCGTTCATTGGCTAAAAAATATCACCCTGACAAATTAAAAGACGGATCAAGTGATGAAAAAATGAAAGAAATTAATGAAGCTTATGAGGTTTTATCTGACTCTACAAAACGTCAAAACTATGATGCTTACGGTCATGCAGGAGCAAATGGTGCTAATGCCGGCGGTGGATGAGGTGGATTTAGTGGTTTCTCTGGCGGTTTTGGAGGATTTGAAGACATTTTTGACATGTTCACAGGTGGTTCAAGACGTTCTAAAACAGCTAAACGTGATGGTGATGACAAAGAAGCAAGCATTCAAATCGATTTCTTAGATGCAATACACGGAAAAGAAATTAAACAAAAACTACAAAAATGGGAACTTTGTCCACACTGTTTAGGTTCAGGAGCTGACCATCCGTCAGATGCTGTTAAATGTAGTGATTGTGATGGAAAAGGTACAGTTAGAAAAGTTGTTCAAAGCTTCTTTGGACAACAAGTTGTTGAACAAGCTTGTTCAACTTGCGAAGGAACAGGTAAGAAAATCACTAAAAAATGTAGAGAATGTAAAGGTTCAAAATACATTAGAGTTGAAAAAACAGTGACAATTAAAATCCCTGAAGGCGCAAGCAGTGGAATGCGTTTAATATTAAACGGTTATGGAGACAAAGGTGTTAATGGTGGAGAGCCTGGTGATTTATATATCAGGGTTTATGTTAAAGAACACCCTTACTTTGTACGTAACGGTTTAGATCTAATGTTAGATATGCCGATTTCATTTATTGACATACTGTTAGAAAAAACAATTTCTGTACCTACACCATACGGTTCAACAGACATTAAACTTAAAAAAACTTATACCGATTCAAAAGTTATTGTAGTTCCTGGCAAAGGTGTTAAAAACAAAGGTTTCCAAGGTGATTTAAAAATTAATATCAGAATTATCATTCCTGATTTAAAGAAAAAAGACATTAAAACCTTAAATGAAGCCTTGGTTGATGTTGAAGATCAAAGTAATGCAGATTTCAACAAAAAAGTAATGAAAGCCTAAATGATTTGCAAAATAGAAAACATTATTAAAAAATCAAAATTTATTGGTATTGTTGTGGAAATACAACAAAATGACAATATAAAAGATATAATTAAAAAATATAAGGAAATTTACCACGATGCAACACATGTTTGCTATGGTTATATAACGAATTTTAACAATTCAGAAAATGCTGGTTATTCAGATGATGGAGAACCTAAAAATACAGCAGGCAAGCCAATTTATGAAACTTTAAAGCTTAAAAAAGCATATAACGTTATTGTTTTTGTTGTTAGATATTATGGTGGTAAAAAATTAGGTGCTGGACCTTTAATTAGAGCATATCGCGAAGCTACTTCGGATGCTATTAATCTAGCTAATCAAAAAGGAGCATAATGAAAATACTAAATCAAGCACATTCAGATTTTCAAGTACTAAAAGCGGCTTATCAAAATTTAGAATTTCCTAGTTATGTAGGACTAAAAAATGCTAAAGTTACTGACAATTTAGTAGATAAAGTTTCTTATTTATACATTGATCAGAAACATCAAACTTTAGATGAATTAAAAGATTTAATTCAAAACTTTACTCAATCAGCAAACAGAAATTATTTAATTGACATTGCTTCATTTAGTCAAATTTTTGACTATTCAGAAGTTTTAAGATTAATTTATAGTTCTGTTTCATTTGCTAAAGCAAAATTATTCAAAAAATCTTCTGACAAATCAGAAGATAAAGAATCAGAAATTGGATTATTAATTTCTGAACAAGATCAAAAACAACACAGTCAATTAATTGATAAACTAAATTATTTAAATCAAGCAATTACAAAGGTTAGAGATTTTCAAATTAAACCTGAAAACTTTTTAAATTCAGAAATGCTAGCTGCTCAAGTTGCACATGATTTAAGTGGAATTGAAAACTTATCAATTACAACTTTAACTAAAAAAGAAATTTCAGAATTAGGAATGAACTTACTTTTATCAGTGAACCAAGGAAGTGTTCATGAACCAAGAGTAGTAGTTGTTGAATATAATGGAAATCCTGAATCTAAAGAAAAAATTTCATTAGTTGGTAAAGGAATTACTTTTGACACAGGTGGAGTTAACACTAAAGGATATCATATGGAAGGAATGAAATATGATATGTCAGGTTCAGTAATAGTCGCCTATGCTGTAAAAGTATTAGCACAATTAAAAGCTAAAGTTAATGTTTCAGCCGTAATGTGCATTACTGACAACAGAATTAACAATGATGCTTCATTGCCAGAAAATGTTTATCAGTCAATGTCAGGTAAATGAGTTGAAGTTGTCGATACTGATGCTGAAGGGCGTTTAGTGCTTGCTGATGGTATTTACTACGCGGCAAAAGAGTTGAAAGCAACTACAATTGTAGATGTTGCAACCTTAACTGGAGCAATTTTAACTGCCTTAGGTAATGTTTATACAGGTATTTGATCAACAAATGATGAGAAATGATCATCATTTGAAAGTGCTGCTAAATTAGCGCAAGAAAAAGTTTGAAGAATGCCTTTACACAAAGATTATCATAAAGGAAATACGGGTTCAAAAGTAGCGGATTTAGCTAACTGATCTAAACAAGTTAGACCAGATTCATCTCAAGCTGCTATGTTTTTAAAAGAATTTACAAACGATGTTGATTTTATTCACTGTGATGTTGCGGGTACTGCGGATGTTGATGGTGAACCACAAGGTGTTTTAGTATCAACATTGGTTGAATTTGGATTATTAAATCAAAATAAATAGGAGATATTATGACTATTAAATCAGTTGAAAATACAAGAAATAAAGATATGTTATTAAAAGCTGTTTTCAAAGGTGATTCATACCCTGAAACAGTTATTGAAAAAAACAACAAAGTTACAGAATACTTTGATAAAAACGAAGCATTAGTTTATTTAGGAGAAGCTGACAAATACAATGTTAAGACTTTAAATAGTTTTGCAACTGCGTTTTTTGAAGCGCAAGCAAGAAATTATCAAATTGACTTAGATTCATTTATTAAAGGAGATGTAACCTTAAGCAATGTAGTTAAATCACTAGTAGAAGCTTATAACTACAAAAATGCTGATATTTACAATGCTAAAACTTCAAAACAAGATGAGCAATATTCAGTTAGTTTATTAACTTCTCAATCTGAGGCTTCATATAAAGAAGCATTACATGAAGCAGTTGTTTTATCAGAAGCAGTTAATTTTGCACGTAATTTACAAATTACTCCGCCGAACATTTGTAACTCAGAATATTTAGCAGAAGTTGTAAAAAAAGACTTAAGCCAATATGACAACTTAAAAGTAACAGTTTTAACTAAAAAAGAAATTGAAGAACACAAAATGGGGCTTTTACTTTCAGTTAACCGTGGAAGTATGTTTGAACCAAGAGTTGTTGTAATTGAATATAACGGAAATCCTGAATCTAAAGAGAAAACAGTTTATGTAGGAAAAGGGATTACATTTGACTCAGGTGGATACAACATCAAAACTGGTGGGCACATGTTAGGAATGAAATTTGACATGTCAGGTTCAGTATTTACAGCAGCAGCTTTAAAAGCTATTGCGCAACTAAAACCAAAAGCTAATGTTGCGGCTGTTATGTGTATTACAGACAACAGAGTTAATGGAGATGCATCATTACCTGATTCAGTTTGAACAAGTATGAACGGAAAAACTGTTGAAATTACAAATACAGATGCTGAAGGTAGATTAGTAATGGCTGACGGATTAACATATGCTGTTAGAAATCTAAAGGCTACACGTTTAGTTGATGTTGCTACTTTAACTGGTGCAGTTTTAGTCGCATTAGGAAATACATACACAGGAGCATGAGCAAGTACTGACAAAGCTTGAAATGACTTATCTGAAGCAGCAAAACAACAAAATGAACTTGTTTGAAGAATGCCATTCGATGAAGCATTTGTTAAAGAAACAAGAAACACACCAGTTGCAGACCTAAGAAATGCTGACTACACAGGATTAGCTGGTTCATCAAGTGCAGCGATGTTTTTAAAAGAATTTACCGAAGATGTTGAATACATTCACTTAGACGTTGCTGGTACAGCTGAAATTGCTAAAAGACCAACAGGGGTAATGGTTAAAACTCTAGCTCAATTAGCAGTAAACACAAAATAATTAAACAAAATTAAAAATCTGAATTCCAACTTCAGATTTTTGCTTTTTAAGGATGTATATATAATGACTAAAAAATTTAAATATTTAGCAGGATTGCTTCTGTCTGTTTCAGGTATTTTGGCTTCTGCTTCTTGCGGTAACCCTGCAATGGAAACTAAAAAACCTGTTGACAAACAACAAGAAGGTGCACCAAAAGACTTAACACCAACTTCACAACCCTCTAACCCAGTAGTTAAACCTGCTCCAACGCGTGAAAACCCTTCTCAAAAACCTGTGAACCCTGAACCTGCTGAAGAAGAGGTTGAACATAATTACAATATAACACCTAAGTCTGTTGAGTTTGTAAATGTTTTTAAACAAATTAATATTCCAGATAAACAAACAAACATTTACAATGTCGAAGGTTTTGCTTCACCATACGTGGAGTTTACAGAAATGTTTTTAGTAGTTCACAAACTGATGGGAAGAAGAGGTTTAGAGTTAGAAAATGATAAAAAACCTAATACATGAACTTATAAAATAGAGCACAATGGTGATTTTTCATTAAATTGAAAAGACAATACAATTACATTTAATGATAGTAATATTTTTGATTTCAAAAATCAAGATCCTACAAATAACTTTAAAGCCAGAATGCAAGTTTTTCCTACTGCTATTTCAAATTTAGATGCTAGTCCCACAGTGTTAAACTTATCAAACTATGGCATTAAAATGATTCATCAAAACCATAAAACTTATGTGCCTTTATGATTATTTAATTTATTAATCTGCTCACCAACTTATTACAATCTGTACTATAATGGTTCACAAATTTTAGGTCAATACTTTGGATTTACTGACACAGATCCAGTTTCAGCACCATACCGTAAAAATCAATTAAACAATACTGCACAAACTCCTGAAATGCGCTTAGAAGTTTACAACCAATTAAGATTCATTTTTGAAAACTTTTATGGTCTAAGAGAATTTAAAGGATTTACTAATTTTGAAGAATATATTGGAGCAGAAAACAAAGCAGGTCTTTTATCAACTGATATTAACGAAAATACAAAAGCACTTGTTAATATCCTGCATGGTAAATTAAGAGATCTACATACTTCATACATTATGCCTTCATTTTATAATGACCCTAATGTTAACGTTCCTAATTTCATAGAAAACACAATGCACACAAGTTTAATTGAATTAACTCCACAACTAGGAGAAAATGCTAAAAGAGTAAATCAATTTATTGAACTTAAAAAAGCTGCTGATCAAGCAAATAGTGCAAACCATCAGAAATATGGAACTTATAATTTAACTTTTTATGGCAATACAGCATTTATTAAATTCGACACTTTCTTATCTGGATCAAACGTTATTCCAGGTACTGGACAAATTCAAGATCCTGACACTTACCTTTTATTCTTAGATTCGATGCAAAGAATTCAAGCATATAACAAAGAAGTTGAAACCGGAAATAAAAGCCAAGGCATTAATGGCGTTAATGCCGAATTAGCATTACCTGAAGGTTCAAAACAAATTAAGAACATTGTGATTAATTTAAGTATGAACCTAGGTGGAAGCGTTACTTCTATGGATCAAGCTTTAGGATTTTTAACAAACCAAGAAATTAGAAGATATTCATATAATGTCTTAGATAAAGTTTTAACTCAAGAAAGTTTTAAAGTTGATGCTAATGGTGATGGTCAAATCAATAATAAAGATGTTTATCCAGGGTTTAACTGAGTAGTTCTAGCTGGAAATAACAGTTTTTCATCTGCCAACACTTTTACAGCATTAGCAAAACATTATAAATTAGCTAAAATTATCGGACAAACAACAGGTGGTGGAATGGCTAACATTGTCCCAATTGTTTTATCAGATGGAACAACGTTCCAAATGTCATCAAATACAACACAAGTTGTTTTAGGCGAAAATCAAAAGCCAATGGGTGTTGAAGGTGGAATTACACCTGATATAGAAGTGCCATATGACAAATTTTTTGATTATCAATATTTAGATAATTTAATTAATGAAAACAGTAAGTAAACAAAAAAATTCGGAAGTAGTTCCGAATTTTATTTTTGTTTAATTGTTAAACAGTTTCAACAGACTTTAAAATACCTTTGTTAACAAAAGCTTTTGGATTATCTCCAAAAATACAATCTGCTAAATCAGGATAATCAATAAATGGATTTCTAACTGTTTGATATTGTGCTGTAGCATTGTTTCTGTCAATATCAAACTGATCAACTGAATCTGTGTTAGATCATGAACGATATAATGTTAAAAAGTCTGATTGAATGTAAGGGAATGAATTTGTAAAAATTGAGCGTCCATTTCTAAGGTTTCTGTCTGAATAAGTCACAGTAAAGTACAAGTAAGTTCTAGCAATATCACCCTTAAATACATCGACTGGTTCAAAGACTGTCATTCCTGCAGCATTTGTTCCTAATTTTCCACCATTTCGTGAAGTTGATTGAGTAGCTACAACTTTACCATGTGGATAATTTGATCTAACTGCGTTAACCTTAATATCTGTAGGTCAAACATGGTTAGCATCGTCATGCATAGGTCTTTCTTGATTGAATCATGATTTTGGAATAAGGTGTTCTCTGTTTGTTCCTAGACCTTCAACATTAGCACTTCCACCTATGTAATTTGCGTATTTATAAGGGTCTGAACCATTTGGATTTTCAGAATAAATATCTAATAAAGTATTATCTTTTTCATAATATTTATCCTTAAACGCTGTTGATGTTTTATAAAAGCTTTTTAAAGCATCATAAGTTCCCACACCACTTAATTTAGATTTTTGAATTGCTAATAAAGCATCTAGTAAAGCCTTACCTTTTAGCCCATTTGCTGAAGCATAGTAATCGCTTGTTTCATAAACATACCTTTTATTTCCTAAAGTTATAGGTATTACTGTACCTGATTGACCTTGAGAACCACTGTCATTATTTCCAGAATCACTATTGCTTTCAGCATTGTTGTTAGCAGCTGGCGCTAAAAATGTTAAAGGGATTTGAGTGGTAAAACTTTGTTCACTATAATAGAAACCATTGTCATAATTTGGTTTTGTTTCATCTGTAGTAGCAATAGCTACTTTATATGTTAATGTTAAAACTGTTGTTGCTGGGTCATATGTATATGAAATGTTTCCATCAGGAATATTACCTTTAGTTTTGTGAGCAAATTTAGGATTTTGATCATTTGCTACTCTTAAATCTGTATCGTTTGCTAAATTACTTGGTGCAATTTGAATGAATGACACACCATCTCTTCTTTTTGTAGCAATTTTTCCAGAATCGTTATACAAGAAGTATAAAGTTCCTGACCCTCTGCTGATATATGATTTAACTGAATCAATTTGTTGTTGAGTTAAGTTAGGAATAACTTCAAAAATATTATTTCCATTATCAATAGTTGCTGATGTGTTTACTTGATATGAAGGGGTAACGGTTGCTGTACCAGTTGAGTCAGCACCTGTTCCTTGATCTGTTTGTCCTTGTTTGTTTTCCGCTTGACCTTTTTCAGGCGTAGGGGTTTGTGGATTATTAGGTTGATTTTCTTTGTTTTGAATTAAGTCAAAATCACATGAAGCAGCTATGGAAATTAGTGAAAAACTTGTTGCTAAAGGCAATAAGAACTTAAATTTTTTAAAGATTTTATTCATATTTTGTCCTTTTTTATTGTTTGCTGTTATTTTAATTATTACAAAAAAGGCGATTTTTTCAGTTTAAAAAAATCACCCTTAGGCGATTTGTGGAAATTTATGAAATAATTAATTTTCAGTTTTTTCAATAAATTGTTCTAAGAATTTAGCTAAACCAGATTCATCACATTCATATTCAGTTACAACATCAGCGATATCTTTTAGTTCTTGAACACTGTTTTTCATAGCTACTAAAGTACCAATTTTGCCTTTTGTAGAAGCATCATTCAAGGAATCACCAATGTGCATAGCATCTTGTGGATCAATTCCTTTTGATAGACAATATCTAACTTCAGCTGAACCTTTTGAACAATCAGCCGGTGTAATTTCTAAGCGATTATTTTTTGAACCAGTAATTGCTATTTCAAAAATACCTTTATATTGTTCTTGTCATTTTTTAGCTAATTTTTGTATTCTTCTTGTTGACCAAGATCAAACAAAAGCTTTATAAATAGTAAAATCGTTTTTAAAAGCTTTATACGGTTTTGCATATTGTTTAGCAAATCCCATAAAAAGTCTTAAAAATTTATTTCTAGCAAATGAAGAATTTCTACCATCTGAATTAAAAACAACAAAACAAAAGTTTCTAGCTAACTCATCAAATAATTTTTGAGTATTCTCTTTGCTAAATGCATATTCATGCACAACTTGACCATTTTCAATTGTTTTAGCACCATTTCAAGCAATATATGTTTCAGGTCCAAAATTTGAAACAAGTTTAGAAGTTGATTCTTTAGCTCCACGACCAGTTGATGCTACTACTGGAATAGTTTTATTTAATTCCAAAAGAGTTTTTCTAGTATATTCAGTAGTATCTTTTTGTCAAAATTTTAACCCAGGTCCGTCATCCAAAGTTGTACCGTCTAGGTCAATAAAAATAATTTTAGGTTTTTTCATATTAAGTCCTTATGGTAATAAATCTGAAAAATTATAACAAATTCACTAAGAAAACCATTAATGGGGTAATTTTAGCACAAAAAATTTACAATAACTAAACTGCGTGAATAAAATATGAAATTATTTAATTTTTATCGAAAAAGATTGATTTTGCTTAAAAAATGGCAAATATGGACATTTTTTAACTTAAAATTTAATTATATATATCTGAAAGGTTATTTAATTAAATTTATGAAGTTAAAGAAGTTATTTTTACTTAAAACAGTTGCAATTGCATCAATTTTACCGGCAGGTGCATTGCTAGCTGCTTCATGTAAAGACACAACGACCAGAACCATAGTTAAACCTGTTGAAGGAGGTGAAACTAACCCTGGCGATAAATCTACTCCTACTCCAACTCCTGTTAAGTCTGCACAGGAAAGAAAAGTAGAAGAATTAGCAGCTAAAATTGAAGCTGCAACACCAGCTACTGCTGAAGAATATAACTCAGCATATACTGCATATAATGCAAAAATTGCTGAATATGCTAAAAAAATTGCTGATTTAAAGAAAAAAATTCAATCAGAAAAAGATCAAACAAAATTAACTGAATTAAAAGAGCAAAGAGAAGCTTTAGTTACAGAATCATCTGCAGCTTTAACTCCTTTAAGGGATGCAGTTAACAAGAAATACTTAGGTCTAAGAAAAACACAAAAAGACCAAGATGTTAAGTTAATTAAAGTGTTCCACACAAACGACGAACATGGTAGATTGTTATTCGATGATGGTAAATACAACAACTATTCAGGATTACAATCATTAGCTCAATTTATGTCAACTGTGGAAAGAGATTTCTACTTATCAGCAGGTGATATGATTCAAGGGTTGCCTTTAAATGACTCTGACAAAGGTCACACAATTGCTAAAGTTGCTAATGCTGCTGGGTATGACTCAGTTGCAATTGGTAACCATGAATTTGACTTTGGGTTAGAAAACATCTTATCAATTATCAAAGAAAACAAAGATATGCCATTTTTATCAGCTAACGTTAAATATAACGCTAAAGCTGTTGCTAAAGGTTTAAGACACAACGATGGAACACCAGTTAAAGAAGGTGACTTTGTGTTCCAACCATACTTAGAGTTCATGCTTCCAGGTGGTATTAAGGCTGCTGTAATTGGTATTACAACACCAGACACATCATTCACATCACACCCAATGAACTCAGTTAATGTAAACTTTATTGATCCAGTTCCAGCTGCTAATGAATTGGCAGGGAAACTAAAGGCTGATGGATACAACTTTGTTATCGCGATTACTCACCTAGGGGTTGGTAGACCAGAAAGTAAATGAGATTCAAGAACATTTAGAGATCAAGCAACAGACGTTGATTTAGTTTTAGATGGTCACTCACATACAAAAGTTGATAAAGAAAAAGCTCAAAACAAAAACGCTTACTTATCACAAACTGAAGCATATACAAAATATCTAAGTGAATTAGACATTATGTTTAATACAAAAACAGGTGAAATTGTAAGTATTGAGCAACAATTTAGAGATATTAACCAAATTGAAGTTGCAGGTGCAAAAACATCAACAAATGCAACAATTAACAAATTAATTGATGACTTAAAAGCAAAATTTGATTCAATCAACAAAGTTGTTGTATTCAACTCACCAATTAATTTTGTTCATGCAACAAGTGTTAATACTGCAGCAACAGGACAACCTGAAAACCTAGTATGAAAAGGTCGTGCACAACAAACAAACCTTGGACTATTTGGTGCAGATGCTATTGCTTGAACAACAGTTAAAGCTCAAGAAAGTATTCAAGCTGGTGAAAAAGTTCAACTTACTGAAGATAACTTAATTGGTTTATACAATGGTGGTGGTTTAAGAACAGACTTACCATCAGGTGATTTAACAAGAGAGCAATTATTAGGTGTTTCTCCATTCGGAAACAGATTATCAGTTGTTAAAGTTAAAGGTTCAGTATTACTTGAAGCCATTAAACACGGTGCTTCAAGAGTTGGATCAGGTGCTTTTGCACAATTCTCACACAACGTTAAATTAAATATTGTTTCATCTATTGGTGATAAAAACAAAAAAGTTTACTCAGCTGTAGAAGACTCAATAAAAATTAATGATAAAGCTATAAATCCTGAATCATTCTACTACATTGCAACAAATGATTACATCACAACAGGTGGTGATCAATATGAAATGTTAGCATATCAAAAACACCCTGATAAAGCAACATTATTCTATGAAGGTGAAGATTTATTGGAAACATTAATTGAGTACGGTAAATTAATTACAAAATCAGGATTTACTCCATCTGAAACAAATGCATTTGGTAAATTATCAATTGAGCATTATGGTAAAGAAGAATCAATTAAAAATATTACTGTAAATCATACACCGGCATCAGCAACAGAATCTACTAGAACAGAAGGTGGAAGCACAACTCCAGCAAACGGAAACAGCGAAACAACTAATGGGTCAACTTCAACTCCTGCTACAAACGGTGGTTCAACATCATCAACAGGATCTGAATCAAGCGCCAGCTCAGCAGCATCAACTTCTGGTGCACAAAGCGGTGAAGCCTCATCATCAACAACATCATCAGAAGCCACAGCATCAAACGGAACTACAACAGGTTCAGCATCTTAATAACTTGTTACAAAACAGCATTTTAATAGTGCTGTTTTTTGTATCTGAAAAAAATAAAAAAATATGATACACACGGCAAAGTTGTTGTATAATAGTTTTACTACTTACAATCATGCACTGATTGTTCATTAAATTTAATAAATTTTAAGAAAGGAAGCATAATATGCCAACAACTAATCAATTAGTTACAAATGGTCGTAGTTCAAAAATTAAAAAACAAAACGCTCCTGCGTTAAGTGTTAGCTACAACTCATTAATTAAAAAAGTTAAAAGAATGGCTTCTCCATTCAAACGTGGTGTATGTACTCGTGTTGCTACAATGACACCTAAAAAACCTAACTCAGCTTTACGTAAATATGCTCGTGTTAAGTTATCAAACGGAATGGAAGTTACAGCTTACATCCCAGGAGAAGGACACAACTTACAAGAACACTCAGTTGTTTTAATTCGTGGTGGACGTGTTAAAGACTTACCAGGGGTTAGATACCACATCGTTCGTGGAACACAAGATGCTGCTGGTGTTTCAAAACGTAACCAAGGTCGTAGTTTATACGGTGCTAAAAAAGCAAAATAATTTAATTTACAATAATACAATTTAATAATTTTATACTTCAAATAATATAAGGAGGACATTATGTCAAGAAAGAAAAGCGCGCCTATCCGTAAAGTGTTAGCTGATCCAGTTTTTAATTCTGTAATCGTTACAAAATTAATTAACCAAATTATGCTTGATGGTAAAAAATCTATCGCTCAAGACATTTTATATTCAGCATTCAAACTAATCGCTGATAAAACAAACAAAGATCCAATGGAAGTTTTCTTATTAGCAGTTGAAAATATTACACCTCAACTTGAAATTAGAACAAGAAGAATTGGTGGAACAAACTACCAAGTTCCTACAGAAGTTTCTCCACGTAGAAAACAAACATTAGCTTTAAGATGACTTGTTCAATACTCAAGATTAAGAAATGAAAAAACAATGGATGTTCGTTTAGCTAATGAAATTATCGACGCATCAAACAAAACAGGTGGAGCAATCAAAAAACGTGAGGATACACACAAAATGGCTGAAGCTAACCGTGCATTCGCTCACTTTAGATGATAATAGGTACTGAATATGGCTAGAGAATACGAATTAAAAGATTATAGAAATATCGGTATTATGGCTCACATCGATGCCGGAAAAACAACAACTACTGAAAGAATTCTATACCACACAGGTAAAATTCACAAAATTGGTGAAACACATGATGGTGCTTCACAAATGGACTGAATGGCACAAGAACAAGAACGTGGTATTACAATTACATCAGCTGCTACAACAGCTTTCTGAAAAGGTAAAAGAATTAACATTATCGATACACCAGGACACGTTGACTTCACAGTTGAAGTTGAGCGTTCATTACGTGTATTAGATGGTGCTGTTGCTGTTTTAGATGCTCAATCAGGAGTTGAACCTCAAACAGAAACAGTTTGAAGACAAGCAACAAACTATAAAGTTCCACGTATTGTTTACGTTAATAAAATGGATAAAGCTGGAGCAGACTTTGCTGCATCAGTTGCATCAGTTAAACAACGTTTAGGTGGAAATGCTGTTGCAATTCAATGACCAATCGGTGCAGAATCTGATTTCAAAGGAATCATTGACCTTGTAACAAGACAAGCAATTACATATAATGGTGAAGCTGCTGAAGAAGAATTCCCAACAGAAATTCCAGCAGACTTAGTTGATGTTGTTGAAATCAAACGTCAAGAATTATTAGAAGCAGTTGCTTCATTTGACGAAGAATTAATGATGGTTGTACTAGAAGGTGGAGAAGTTTCAGAAGAAAGATTTAAAGAAGCAATCAGAAAAGCTACTTTAACTTCAGAATTCTTCCCTGTTGTTTGTGGTACATCATTTAAAAATAAAGGTGTTAAGAAAATGATCGATGCTATTATTGATTATTTACCTTCACCACTTGATATTCCTGCTATTAAAGCTTTAGATGGAGACAAAGAAGTTTCAGTTGAAGCTACAGACGAAGGAAACTTTGCTGCTTTAGCATTCAAAGTTATGAATGACCCATTTGTTGGTTCATTAACATTCTTCAGAGTTTACCGTGGAGTTTTACAAAAAGGAAGCTACGTATATAACTCAACAAAAGAACAAAAAGAACGTATTGGACGTGTATTACAAATGCACGCTAACAACCGTGTAGAAATTGATGAATGTCGTGCAGGTGATATTGCTGCTGCTGTTGGATTAAAATATACAACAACAGGTGATACATTAATCGATGAAAAATCAGCAAAAATCGTTCTAGAAAAAATGGTTTTCCCAGAACCAGTTATTTCACAAGCTTTAGAACCAGAATCAAAAGCTGCTACAGAAAAATTATCATTAGGACTTCAAAAATTAGCTGCTGAAGACCCTACATTTAGAACATACACAGATGAAGAAACAGGACAAACAATTATTGCTGGAATGGGTGAATTACACCTTGACATTATTGTTGACCGTCTAAAACGTGAATTTGGTGTTGTTGCTAAAGTTGGTGCTCCTCAAGTTTCATACCGTGAAACAATTACACAAGCTGCTGAAGTTGAAGGAAAACACATTAAACAATCTGGTGGTAAAGGGCAATACGGACACGTATGAATTAACTTTGAACCAAACCCAGATGGTGGATTTGAATTCGTTGATAAAATTGTTGGTGGAAAAATTCCTAAAGAATACATTAAATCAATTCAAAAAGGTCTTGAAGAAAAAATGGCAGCTGGTATTTTAGCTGGATACCCAATGATTGACATTAAAGCTACATTATTTGATGGATCATACCACGATGTCGATTCATCTGAAATGGCCTACAAAATTGCTGCATCTAAAGCTTTAACAAAAGCTAAAGATAAATTAGGTACAGTGCTATTAGAACCAATCATGGATGTTTCAGTTGTTGTTCCTTCTGACCACATCGGGGATGTAATTGGTGATTTATCACGTCGTAGAGGATTAGTTAACGATCAAGAACAAAGAAATGATGGCGCTGTTATTGTTAAAGCTGCAGTTCCATTATCAGAAATGTTCGGATACTCAACAGAGTTAAGATCTATGACATCAGGACGTGGAACATACCAAATGCAATTTGATCACTATGACAAATGTCCTAAATCAATCGCAGACGAAATCATCAAACGTAGAAACATTCAAGATAAAGACGAAGATTAATAATATAAAAACTACTCTTTTGAGTAGTTTTTTCTATTTTAAAGAAACGGAAAAAACTAGCCAAAAAACTTTTTTAGTTCAATAATTAAATTTAATTATTTATTTAATGAAAGGAACAAAATGGCTAAAAACAAAAATCCAAACCAAATAAATGATTTACAACCTGAAAATATTAATGATAATCTTGACTTATCTCAAGTTGTAGACAAAATTATTGAAGAAAAAGAAAAACACTCAAATACTATAAAAGAGGCTATTAAAGAAATAGAAAAACGATTTGGATCTGAATCAATAATGTTTCTAAATAAAATACCAGACGCTAAAACAGAAACTATTCACAGTGGAAGTTATATGCTAGATAAAGCTTTAGGAATAAAAGGTTTTCCTAAAGGTAAAATTATTGAAATCTATGGACCAGAAAGTTGTGGTAAAACCACGCTTGCACTTCACACAATTGCAGAAGTACAAAAACAAGGTGGAGTAGCAGCGTTTGTTGATGCAGAACATTCAATCGATCCGGTTTATGCACAAAATATTGGAGTTGATGTCGATAAACTTATTTTATCTCAGCCAGACTCTGGTGAGCAAGCTTTAGATATTGTTGACATTTTATCTAAAACAGGAAAAATAGATTTAATAGTACTAGATTCAGTAGCAGCTTTAGTACCTGAAGCAGAGCTTAATGGTGAAATGACTGATCAACAAATTGGTGCACAAGCGCGCTTAATGTCTAAAGCTTTAAGAAAAATTACTGGACATTTAAATAAAAACAAAACAACTATTATATTTATTAATCAACTACGAGAAAAAGTGGGTGTTATTTTTGGTAATCCAGAAACCACACCCGGAGGAAGAGCGCTAAAATTTTACTCAAGTATAAGAATTGAAGTTCGAAAAGGACCGGCCATAGAAGAAAATAAAGACATAGTTGGCTCAGAAATAAAATTTAAAGTTGTTAAAAACAAATTAGCTGCTCCATATAAAACTGGTCAAAGCGAATTATTTTATTCAAAAGGCATTGATAAAATAGGAGAACTAATTGACTTAGGCACTGAAAAAGGCATTATAGATAAAAAAGGTGCTTGATACAGTCATGAAGGGTCTAATGTGGCTCAAGGTAAAAAGAAAATGAAAGAGTATTTACTTCAAAACAATAATTTAATGAATCAAATCTTATCCCTTCTTTAAGTCTATTTCTTATATTAATATGTAATTTTTAAATAAAAATTGTAAAATATTAACAATATGACAGCAAAAAATGAACAATTTATTAAATTACTATTTATTGGCGATATTTTTGGTGAACCAGGAATACTAACAGTCGAAAAACTCCTACCCAAATTAATTAAACAGTATTCAATTGATTTTACAATTGCGCAAGGAGAAAACATAACAGGTAGAAAAGGGTTAAATTTTCAAGACTACAATAGGTTAAAAAAAGTTGGGATCAATGTATTCACTATGGGAAATCATGTTTATGCGAATGCAGATATTTACAACTTCATAGATACAGAAGATGTCATTCGTCCATTTAATGTACCACTTGAACTGCCCGGTTTTGGTACTAGAGTATATAAAGTTAAAGATTTTAGTTTAAGAGTAACATCTTTAATGGGAATAGCTTTTAATGAACTGCTTCAACCATGACCTAATAAATCACCAGAGAATTTCTTTGATGCATTTGATGTTATTGAAAACAACATGGAACAAACAGATTTTCACTTTATAGATTTCCACGGAGAAACAACAAGTGAGAAAAATGTTTTTGGAATCTATGTTGATGGAAAAGTTGATGCAGTTTGTGGAACCCACACTCATGTACAAACTAATGATGCAAGATTATTACCAAATAATACTGCTTATGTTACTGATGCTGGAATGACTGGGCCTATGAATAGTGCTATTGGTGCTAATTATGACGAAGTTTATCAAAAGATGAGATTTGAAGCTATGTCAAAATTTAAAGTAAGCCCCAATCCAACTCAGTTTAATGCTGTCGTACTAGAATTACATAAAGATAAAACAAAAAACAAAATAGATCTAATTAAGATTGAAGATATAGATTATAAAAATTAAAAAATATAAACTAACCCCATTTAAGTGTGTTATAATATACAGGCTTACTTGATGTTAGTTTTTTATTTAACTAAAAAATATTCAAAAAAAATTAAAAAAAGTTTTTGGTTGGAATTTTTCATGCTATAATAATTAGGCTAACAAGCAAACAGAAGTTCTTTTAAAACTAGATATATAACAAAATACATGACAGTCAATTTTTTCGAGAGTTTGATCCTGGCTCAGGATGAACGCTGGCTGTGTGCCTAATACATGCATGTCGAGCGGAGTTCTTCGGAACTTAGCGGCGAATGGGTGAGTAACACGTACTTAACGTGCCTTTTAGACTGGAATAACACTGAGAAATTAGTGCTAATGCCGGATATTTATACAAATCGCATGATTTGTATATGAAAGAAGCCTCAAAGCTTCACTAAAAGATCGGGGTGCGTAACATTAGCTAGTTGGTGAGGTAACGGCCCACCAAGGCTATGATGTTTAGCGGGGTTGAGAGACCGAACCGCCACACTGGGACTGAGATACGGCCCAGACTCCTACGGGAGGCAGCAGTAGGGAATTTTCCACAATGGGCGAAAGCCTGATGGAGCGACACAGCGTGCAGGAAGACGGCCTTCGGGTTGTAAACTGCTGTTATTTAGGATGAAAAAACCTTGCAGGAAATGGCAAGGCCTTGACAGTACTAAATCAGAAAGCAACGGCTAACTATGTGCCAGCAGCCGCGGTAATACATAGGTTGCAAGCGTTATCCGGAATTATTGGGCGTAAAGCGTCTGTAGGTTGTGTGTTAAGTCTGGCGTCAAAACTTGGGGCTCAACCCCAAATCGCGTTGGATACTGGCACGCTAGAATTGTATAGAGGTTAACGGAATTCCTTGTGAAGCGGTGAAATGCGTAGATATAAGGAAGAACACCAACATGGCGAAGGCAGTTAACTGGGTACATATTGACACTGAGAGACGAAAGCGTGGGGAGCAAACAGGATTAGATACCCTGGTAGTCCACGCTGTAAACGATGATGATTAGCTGATAGGAACTATCGGCGCAGCTAACGCATTAAATCATCCGCCTGAGTAGTATGCTCGCAAGAGTGAAACTTAAAGGAATTGACGGGGATCCGCACAAGCGGTGGAGCATGTGGTTTAATTTGAAGATACGCGTAGAACCTTACCCACTCTTGACATCTTCTGCAAAGCTATAGAGATATAGTGGAGGTCAACAGAATGACAGATGGTGCATGGTTGTCGTCAGCTCGTGTCGTGAGATGTTCGGTTAAGTCCTGCAACGAGCGCAACCCTTATTCTTAGTTAAATCTTCTAGGGAGACTGCCCGGGTAACCGGGAGGAAGGTGGGGACGACGTCAAATCATCATGCCTCTTACGAGTGGGGCAACACACGTGCTACAATGGATGGTACAAAGAGAAGCAATACGGCGACGTGGAGCAAATCTCAAAAAACCATTCTCAGTTCGGATTGTAGTCTGCAACTCGACTACATGAAGTCGGAATCGCTAGTAATCGTAGATCAGCTACGCTACGGTGAATACGTTCTCGGGTCTTGTACACACCGCCCGTCACACCATGGGAGCTGGTAATGCCCGAAGTCGGTTTTGTTAACTACGGAAACAACTGCCTAAGGCAGGACTGGTGACTGGGGTGAAGTCGTAACAAGGTATCCCTACGAGAACGTGGGGATGGATTACCTCCTTTCTACGGAGTACATACGACAACAACTTTAGTTGTCAACATTACCTATTTCAAGACTATTTTTAAATATTATTAGTCATGTACATTGTTAATAGTCCAATGGTTATATATCTAGTTTTGAGAGGATTTCTCTCATATGTTCTTTGAAAACTGAATAGTAAAGATATTAATATAACAACGACATCAAAAATAAATTAGTCAATTTGTTTTGAACCGAGTTAATTATCTAATTAGATAATAATTTATTAAAATGTCTTTGAATACATCAATAAACGATAGGTAAATATTGTTATTAAACTTTTAAATAAGTAAGAGTTTGTGGTGGATGCCTTGGGTCTGGAAGTCGATGAAGGACGTGATTACCTGCGATAAGCCTCGTGGAGCTGGATATAAGCTACGAAGCGGGGATTTCCGAATGGGGAAACCTAACTAGTGTAATGACTAGTTGCTATGGAATGAATACATAGTTCCATTTGCGAGACACGTTGTGAACTGAAACATCTTAGTAGCAACAGGAAGAGAAAATAAAAATGATTTCATCAGTAGCGGCGAGCGAACGTGAATGAGCCCAAACCAATATTTTATATTGGGGTTGTAGGACTGTTATAAATGAGTTAGAAATTTTTGCTATAGTAGAATAGCTTGGAAAAGCTAGGCATAGAGGGTGAAACCCCCGTATACGAAATGGCAAAAACTCAAACAGTATCCTGAGTAGGTCGGGGCACGTGAAACCCTGTCTGAATCTGCCGGGACCATCCGGTAAGGCTAAATACTAACCAGACACCGATAGTGAACTAGTACCGTGAGGGAAAGGTGAAAAGAACCCCGGGAGGGGAGTGAAATAGAATCTGAAACCACTTACTTACAAGTAGTCAGAGGCCGTTAATGGCTGATGGCGTACATCTTGCAGTATGGACCGGCGAGTTATGTTAACATGCAAGGTTAAGCAGAGAAAAAGCGGAGCCGAAGAGAAATCGAGTCTGAATAGGGCGCTTAGTATGTTGACATATACCCGAAACCATGTGATCTATTCATGAGCAGGCTGAAGCTTGGTTAACCCCAAGTGGAGGGCCGAACCGTAGTACGCTAAAAAGTGCCCGGATGACTTGTGAATAGCGGAGAAATTCCAATCGAACTTGGAGATAGCTGGTTCTCCTCGAAATAGCTTTAGGGCTAGCGTGTGATGTTAAGCTTTGATGGTAGAGCACTGAATATGGAATGGCCGCGCCTAGCGGTACTGACTATAATCAAACTCCGAATATCATTGTGTATTATCATGCAGTCGGAACCGGGGTGCTAACGTCCCGGCTCGCGAGGGCAACAACCCAGATCGTCGGCTAAGGTCCCAAAATTGTGTTAAGTCAGAAAGGTTGTGAGTTTTCATAAACAACTAGGAGGTTGGCTTAGAAGCAGCCATCCTTTAAAGAGTGCGTAATAGCTCACTAGTCAAGAGAACTTGCGCCAATAATGTAACGGGAGTCAAACACAATACCGAAGCCACGGGTACATTTAGTACGTTAGAGGAGCGTTCTTATCGCATTGAAGTCAGACCGTGAGGACTGGTGGAGCGTTAAGAAGTGAGAATGCCGGTATGAGTAACGATTTGAGGTGAGAATCCTCAACGCCTATTGGGAAAGGTTTCCTGGGGAAGGTTCGTCCACCCAGGGTTAGTCAGGACCTAAGGAGAGGCTGAAAAGCGTATCCGATGGACAACAGGTTAATATTCCTGTACCACCTGAAATTAGTGATGGAGTAACGGAGAAGGATAGCACTACCTATTATTGGATTTAGGGGTAAGTAGCGACTGGTGAGTTTAGTTAAATGCGGACTCTAAAACCGGAATCTACGATGCATAAGCATTTTGCTGAATTGTGTGATTTCATGCTTCCTAGAAAAGCTTCTAAACGTTTTAACATTTCAGGTGCCTGTACCGAGAACGGACACACGTTCCCAAGATGAGTATTCTAAGGCGAGCGAGAAAACCAATGTTAAGGAACTCTGCAAATTAACCCCGTAAGTTCGCAAGAAGGGGTGCCAACTTAAGTTGGCCACAGTAAATTGTGAGGGGCAACTGTTTATCAAAAACACAGCTCTCTGCTAAATCGCAAGATGATGTATAGGGGGTGAAGCCTGCCCAGTGCCCGAAGGTTAAGCGGATGTGTTAGTTTTA
Source organism: Mycoplasma nasistruthionis (assembly GCF_006228185.1). Taxonomy (NCBI): domain Bacteria; kingdom Bacillati; phylum Mycoplasmatota; class Mollicutes; order Mycoplasmatales; family Mycoplasmataceae; genus Mycoplasma; species Mycoplasma nasistruthionis. The sequence goes on from NZ_CP040825.1 coordinate 779,852, forward strand.
CACGAAGCATTGAAGTGAAGCCCGGGTGAACGGCGGCCGTAACTATAACGGTCCTAAGGTAGCGAAATTCCTTGTCGGCTAAATACTGACCTGCACGAAAGGCGCAATGATCTCTCAACTGTCTCAACATTGGACTCGGTGAAATTATGGTCCCAGTGAAAACGCTGGGTACCCGCATCAAGACGAAAAGACCCCATGGAGCTTTACTACAACTTCGTATTGGAACTTGGCCTAACATGTGTAGGATAGGTGGGAGACTGTGAGACTAAGGCGCTAGCCTTAGAGGAGTCGACCTTGAAATACCACCCTTGGTATGTTGAGTTTCTAACCTGCCACCGTTATCCGGTGGGGAGACAGTGCGTGGTGGGTAGTTTGACTGGGGCGGTCGCCTCCTAAAAAGTAACGGAGGCGTTCAAAGGTACACTCAATACGGTCAGAAACCGTATGTAGAGCGCAAAGGTAGAAGTGTGCTTGACTGCGAGACCTACAAGTCGAGCAGGTGCGAAAGCAGGACTTAGTGATCCGGCTGTACGTCATGGAACGGCAGTCGCTCAACGGATAAAAGTTACCCTGGGGATAACAGGCTTATCTTGCCCAAGAGATCACATCGACGGCAAGGTTTGGCACCTCGATGTCGGCTCATCGCATCCTGGAGCTGGAGTCGGTTCCAAGGGTTTGGCTGTTCGCCAATTAAAGCGGTACGCGAGCTGGGTTCAGAACGTCGTGAGACAGTTCGGTCCCTATCTGATGTGGGCGTTGGAATATTGATGAGAGCTGCTCTTAGTACGAGAGGACCGGAGTGGACGTACCGCTGGTGTTCCAGTTGTCTCGCCAGAGGCATAGCTGGGTAGCTAAGTACGGAAGGGATAACCGCTGAAAGCATCTAAGTGGGAAGCCTCCTCAAAGATAAGTATTCCCTTGAAATTCCTTGTAGACTACGAGGTTGATAGGATGGAAGTGTAAGTGTAGTAATACATTCAGCTGACCATTACTAATAAATTGATAGGTTTAAAGGTTTAAAATGTATTCAACGACATTTTAGTAGATTATTATTACTATTCAGTTTTCAAAGAACATTATTTGGATCTTTGTAAAATATTGTATAATTTCTGTAATTAAAATTGGAGAAGTAGCTCAGCTTGGTAGAGCACTACATTTGGGCTGTAGTGGTCGCAGGTTCAAATCCTGTCTTCTTCACCATTTATATGGGGGGTTAGCTCATTTGGCTAGAGCGCCTGCCTTGCACGCAGGAGGTGGTGGGTTCGAATCCCATACTCTCCACCATATATGGCACTGTAGCTCAGTTGGTTAGAGCATCCGGTTCATACCCGGAAGGTCAAGAGTTCGAATCTCTTCGGTGCTACCAAAACACATAACTACTGGTCGTGGTCATTGGACCTATAGCTCAACGGTTAGAGCAACCGGCTCATAACCGGTTGGTTACAGGTTCGAATCCTGTTGGGTCCACCAATGGGTGATTACCCAAGTCTGGCTGAAGGGACTAGTCTTGAAAACTAGCAGGGGCTTCACGGCCCGCGGGGGTTCGAATCCCTCATCACCCGCCAAAAATTATTCAGTAGTTATTATATATAGCAGAGTGGAGCAGTGGTAGCTCGTCGGGCTCATAACCCGAAGGTCGAAAGTTCAATTCTTTCCTCTGCAACCAAATGGTCCAGTGGTAAAGTGGTTTAATACGCCTCCCTGTCACGGAGGAGATCGCGGGTTCGATCCCCGTCTGGACCGCCATTAATGGCCCTGTAGCTCAGTTGGTAGAGCAACAGATTGAAGCTCTGTGTGTCGCTGGTTCGATTCCTGCCGGGGCCACCAAAATCCTCTATTTTGTTAGTTAAACTAGTTAACAAAATAGAGGATTTTTTATATAATTTTATAAAGCTTTTTCTTTTAAATAACGGAGGATAAAATGGATTATAAAAAAACTTTAAATATGCCTGAAACTAATTTCGATATGAAGGCTAATTTAACGACAAAAGAACCATTGTTTAGACAAATGTGGTTAGACAAAGAGGTGTACAAAAATATATTAAAGCTTCGTAAACACGGACCTAAATTTATTCTTCACGACGGTCCGCCTTATGCTAATGGTGATTTACACGTAGGACATGCTTTAAATAAAATATTAAAGGACATTGTTGTTAGATATAAAACCATGTCAGGTTTTTATTCACCTTTTAAAGCAGGTTGAGACACACATGGATTACCAATCGAACATAGAATGCTTACTGAAATGCAAATTGATAAAAGTGAACTAGATCCTGTTATTTTAAGAAAAAAAGCAGCTGAATATGCACTAAGTCAAGTAAAAAAACAAAAAGAACAATTTAAAAGTTTACAATTACTATCAGACTTAGAAGATATCTATGTAACTTTAGATAAAAAATATGAAACAAAACAATTAGAAGTGTTTAAAAAAATGGTGTTTGATGGTTTGGTTTATAAAGGTCTTAAACCTGTATATTGATCACCAACATCACAAAGTGCTTTAGCTGAAGCTGAAGTAGAATATCAAGACATTAAAAGCCCTGCTGTTTATGTAAGATGCAAAGTTAAAGATGCTACTAGCAACTTTATTTCATCAGGTGATTATTTGGTTATATGAACAACAACACCTTGAACTTTAATTGCCAACGCAGGAATTGCATATGGTGAAAATATAGAGTATTCAAAAGTTTTAATTAATAATGAATACTACATAATTGCGACTGAACTATTAGGAAACTTTATTACCAAATTAAAATCACCAGATTATCAAGTTGTTTCAACATTTAATGGTTCACATTTTGGTGAATTAACTTATACAAGCCCTGTTAACTTGAATATCAATCCTGTTGTACCAGGTCATCATGTAACAAGTGAAGCAGGTACAGGTTTAGTTCATATTGCACCTTTATTTGGTGAAGATGACTTTTTAATTGGACAAAAATTTAATTTAAACAAACTAATGCACGTTGCTGATGATGGAACTATTGAAAATAGTAATACACAATTTGATGGAATGTTTTATTTAGATTCAAACAAAGCAATTTCAGAATTTTTAGGTTCAGAAGTAGTTGCTTTTGAATGAATCAAGCATGCTTATCCACACGATTGAAGAACACATAAACCTATTATTTTTAGAGGAACACCGCAATGATTTGTTTCAATTGATAAAATTAGACAACAAATTTTAAATCAGATTGAAAACAATGTTAACACATATCCTGACTGAGCTAAAAAACGTTTAGCGCAAATGATTTCAAACCGTGCAGATTGAACGATTTCAAGACAACGTACTTGAGGTGTGCCAATCATCATTTTCTATGATCAAGATAAAAATCCTGTTTTAGATCCTGAATTATTTGATCACGTAATAAATTTAGTTTCAGAACATGGAACAGATATTTGATGAGAAAAAACAACTGATGAATTATTGGTACCTAAATATCAAAATAAAGGTTTCACTCGTGAAATGGACATTATGGATGTTTGATTTGATTCAGGAGTTTCATCAATTGCTGTTAATATTGACTCTGAGCTAGAATCTCCATATGATTTATACCTTGAAGGAATTGATCAATACCGTGGATGATTTAACTCATCAATCATTAGTTCAGTAGCATATAAAGGCTTAAGTCCTTACAAAAACATAGTTTCTCACGGATTTGTTTTAGACGGAAAAGGTGAAAAAATGTCTAAATCAAAAGGAAACATAATCTCACCTTTAGATGTAGTTAAAGAACGTGGTGCTGATATTTTACGTCTATGAGTAGCTAATTCAGAATATTCAAATGATGTTAATATTTCGAAAGAAATCTTAGACCAAAATGCTGAGATCTATCGTAAAATCCGAAATACAATTAAATTCCTGCTTGGTAATTTAAATAATTATCAATATCAACAAACTGAATTAACCGGTATACATGAACTAATTAATCAACAGTTAATTTCATTAAAACATGAAGTTTATAAAGCATATGATGAATTTAAATTTATTAATGTAATTAAGTTGCTAAATAACTATATAGTTGATTTATCAGGATTCTACTTATCAATTACAAAAGATATTTTATATGTAAGAAAAATTAATGATCCTGAAAGATTAATGGTTTTATATAACATATATAACATTTTAGATTTCTTAATTCTAGCTTTAGCACCAATTTTACCAACAACAGCAGAAGAAGCATATTCACACTTTAATAAAGTTGAAAAATTAGATTCAGTATTTTATGAAACATTTAACAAAGACATTCCAGAAGTAAATCAATCAATAATTGATTCATTTAATGAATTCTTTGAACTAAAAGACACTGTAAATGCCCTAATTGACGCAGAAATTAAAAAAGGTACTTTTAAACGTTCTAATGAAGCAATTGTTTATATTCCATTAAGTGAAGCAATGCAACAATTAGATTTAAAAACATTATTAATGGTTGGAAAAATTGAAAATTCTCAACAAACATCAGTTGCTAAATTTGAATCTGTAAAATGCCCTAGATGTTGAAATCACTTTGAAGAATCATCTATCCAACAAGAGCTTTGTCCAGTTTGTTATGATGTAATCATTAATAACTAAGGTTAATTATGAAAGATAAATTAAAAACTAAAATAACACAACATTGACAGTGAATTAAAGAAAACCGTAAAAAAATATTAATCAGCTACTTAATTTTATTTTCAGTGTTTATTGCAATGTTTACAATTGACCAATTAACTAAGTACTTGCTATTTGAACATGGTGACGTTTTTAATGCCAACAGCCAAGGTCAAGTTAACGTTGGTGGCAGATGAGTTGATGCTAAAAGCATTTATCCAGTCAATTCAGCTGACTGAAAAAATTATGGCATAATAGGTGTTAGAAGCGTTTGACATAAAGGTGTTACTTTCCTAGATACTAATAACATAGGATTAATTCAAGCAATTAGTTTTATTATTGCACTTTGTGTTATCTTTATTCCTTTATTTGCTAAAGAACATAGTTATTACTATAGTTTTGGACTGGGTTTTTTACTAGCCGGTGATTTAGGTAATGCAACTGACAGAATTGCTTTTTTAGGGCATGTCAAGGATGAATTTTACTTACCTTGATATGATACTGGAACATTTAACTTTGCTGATATTTGCATCTTTATAGGTATTATTTACCTAATTATTTTCATGGTAGTAATGGCAATAATTGAATGAAAAAAAGAAGCAGTTGAAGAGAATGAAATAGATAAATTAGCAGAAGAAGCAACAAATAAAGGTGATACACCTGACATGTCTTATTTAAATAAATTTGATGAAGACGATAAATAATCATAAATCTAGCTAGCTTTAGCTAGATTTTTATACAACCTGAAAATATTTTTCAAATTTTGTTTTTCTTATTTCACTATTGTTTAAATCTTGTAAAATTAAACAATGAAACCCGCGGAATTTTCAAATGATCAATTAAACGAATGTGATCAATGCTCTAAAGACCCTTTAAGCCTATGTCCTAGTCATAATAATTTTCTAAATCAAGATGAAATCCAAGAAAATCTTGAGTGCATGAAATATAAAATGGGTCAATATTTACTTAATAACAAAAAAACCAAACTAAGTTTTAAGATACTAGTTCAACGCTATTGATTTAGAGTTTTACTGATCTTTTTAGCTGCCTGAGTGTTCAACTTTGGTATTCATATGTTTTTAAGTAAATCAGATACTATACCTTCAGGAATTACTGGAGTTCCTACTTTACTACAATATTTATTTCCAGTTCTAAGCAAATGATTCGCCTTAATTTACTTTGCTTGCAATGTTCCTTTATTTTTGATGTTTTGAAGAAAAATAAAGAAAAGTTTTGTCTATTTAACCTTGCTTTTTATGTTGTTTTTACAACTAAGCAACACGGTTTTAACTATTCAATCAATCCATGTTTTTTTATTTGAAAAAATAAGCTTTATTCATACTGATTACAATCATTATGCAATAGCAAAAGAAGGTTTAAGAAGCTTTAAAATTATTGAAATAACAGATTCAAATGCTACCTTACCTCAAGGTTATATTAATGTAATGAATGTTTATCAAAGCATCTCTAATTCAACACCTATCGAAGGCTTTTCAACTTTAACAATTGAGCAACTAACACAGTTAATTTGATACCATGAAGGAAAAACTTGAGCTATATTGGTTTATGGAACTTTAGGTGCTTTATTAATTGGTGTTGGAATTTCACTATCATGACGTGCTGGTGGAAGTACTGGTGGAACTGATATTATTGCTTATTACTTTTCAACCAAATCTAAACGTAGTGTAAGTTCAATGCTTTCAATTGTTGGGTTTATAACTGCGGTAATGTTTTTAGTAATTTATGGCTTAGTTAAACCTAATATCAACGGTGAATTATTTGGAATGCGAGAATTATCTACCTTCTGTTATTTAGTTGTAACCAATTTAATTATTAACATCTTGTATCCTAAATACAAAAAGGTACAATTAACTATTGTTACAAATGAACCTGAAAAAGTAGTTGCTTACTTCAAACTTATTAATTACTGACACAGTTATCGTTTTGTTGAATTTGAATCAGGATATACAGGTAATAAATGCAAAAAAATCGAAACTGTAATGTTACTATTAGAATCTAAAAACATTATTCATGACTTAAAAATAATTGACCCTAAAATATGAGTTTCTGTTAAAGGAGTTCATTCAATAGCAGGTAATTTTAACACAGAATATGTTGAACAATAATCAACTAAAAGAACAATTTATTCAATTGTTCTTTTTTTGTTCAGTTACTCAAAAAAATTATTTATTAAATGAAAGGAGGTAACCTATGAAACTAAACCAATTAAACAAAGTGTCAGAGAATGAAAAGAAAAATTTAAATCCTGGTTTTGCGTTTACTACACTATTAACTGCATTGCCCGCAATTTTAACTGGTATTAACACTGTTGTTGGTATTTTTAAATCTATGTTTTCATCTGCAGGTTCTGTTAAGACAAAAGAGAACGAAATCAAATGAGATTCATCAGCTAAAAAAGCACCAAAAGTTATGGAAAACTATATACTATTTTAATTTTCTGATATAATAGCAGTGTTACTGATATTAGTAACCGTTCTAAAAAGGTTCAAGTGTTATTTTAACCACCTTCCAGACGAGCCACTTAATATGGAGGCATTGCATGAACGCAATCATTGAAACAGGTGGAAAGCAACTTCTAGTTCAAGAAGGTCAAACAATCTTCATCGAAAAAATTGAAGGTGAAGAAGGATCAAAAGTATCATTCGACAAAGTATTATTAGTTGGTGATAAAATTGGTAGACCATACTTAGAAAATGCAGTCGTAACAGGAATCATCGAAAAACAAGGTAAAGCTAAGAAAATCGTAGTTTACCGTCACAATGCAAAATCTACACACAAAAGAAAATTAGGACACCGTCAACCATATACACGTGTTAAAATTGAAAGCATTAAAGGATAATTAGAAAATGGCAAAAACCAAAGCAGGTGGATCTACCCGTAACGGTCGTGATTCACATAGTAAACGTCTAGGTGCTAAATTAGGTGATGGACAATTTGCAACAGCAGGTTCAATCATTTATCGTCAAAGAGGAACAAAAATTTTCCCTGGTGTAAATGTTGGGCGTGGTGGAGATGACACATTATTTACAAAAATCGATGGTTATGTAAAATACGAAAGCAGAAGAAATAGAAAGTATGCTTCAGTATACCCTGAAAGACAAAAATAGTCTTTATTAAAAGAAATAATAAAATGTGCTTATTTTTAAGCACATTTTTTTAATTACCTTTTTATATGCAATCTTCAAGACTTGTAATTAAATTAGCACCATTTTTTACTAGAAAATTGTTTCCATCATCAAGCGATAAACCAGGGAAGCAATTAACTGGCTTTCCATTTTCAATGAACTGATTAATAATACCATTCATCGGTGTAATTTTATTAGATGAAAAGATTATTAGTTGCTTAGCAATTAATGATGCTAAAATATTAGCTTCTTTAAAATGATGTCTTTTAGGATGTGTTTTTAATGGATACTGCGAAATAATTAAATTATTTTCACTATTATACTCACTTAAATCCACAGTGTCTAGACCTTCAGATGCTATGTAAATAATTCTTGCATTATGTTGTTTTAAAACTTTTATAAACTCACTTTGTGATGCGAAATTATTAGTTACTATCGTGCAGTTTTCAACTAGGTGACTAAGGTTTTCGTTAAATAACTTTTGTGTTTGCTCACAGTCTATTTCATTAAGTAAATAAATTTTATTTTTAGCTTCCATTAAGTTTCAATTACCATAGTAAAACACAATTAATGGAGGTGATTTTAAAGCAAAAAACTCAGTGTAGTAATTTTCATCAAGCACTGTTAAACTTTTAAAATTTAAGTTTTTGTACTTATTCATTATTTCTAATAATCCTCGTCGTGTAACTTGATCTAATGAACCTAAACCTTTGTTCATTAAATACCTATCGCCTTTATATTTGTCAACTAAATATAATAATAAATTCTTCATTTTATACCTCATATAATAAATAACAAAACCAACAAACTGAACTAAAAAAGAACAAACGCACTGTTTGTTCTTTTAGTTTTGGCATGCATTACTGATTTTTACCATGTATTAATCAGTGTTGATAATTCTTTTCTAAGAATTGCTTTTGCTCTCTAGCTAAGTTAGTAAAATAAGGATTTTCAGTATCTATTATAAAATTGTGCCAATCAGACTTATCTCTACTACTTGATTTTTCAATTTTTAATGTTTTCGGATTAAATGTTATTCAATTTTTATCAAATAAAGTATGAATATTTGGATCAATTAACAAAACATTATATGGTGAAATAGCTGCTTCAATATTTTCTGGATCAATTTCATTATTTTCATTAAGTTTAACCAAAGAAGAAAAACTTATAATATGTGCTTTTTCAGGTAAGGGAAAGTCAGTTGTGGTTTGCTCTTTTAAAATTAATCCGTCCTTAATTGCGTTTTCAACGTTTTGGACATATTTATTTCTAAGTTTTTCTTTAAAAGCTTCGTATTCTCAATTCTTTAATCTTTGAGCTTTCATTGCATTTATTAAATTATCAGTCAGATCCTTAATTCAAGTTTTGTATTTTGATTTATTTTTAGGAATAAATTCTTGACTATTTCTATTTCTAAAATCCTCATTAAAACTTAAACTATATTCTTTATCAATAAAGTCAATTAAGCTTATTTCTTGTATTTTTTCTAATGCTTCTAATCACTGAATTTTTGTTGCTTTATTTGTTTTTAATTTATAAGTTTCATGTTTGAAACTGTTATAAAAGTTTCAAAACTCATACTTTTCATATGCCGAATCAGAAGAATAAATAATCATAGGACTAGATTGTGGCGTTTTCTCTGAACCAGATGGATTAGAACCGGTGAAGTATGAATATTGTGATAAAGCTGTTGTGTTTTTAAATTTTAAGACTAAGTTGATAGTCTCAATTTCTTTTGGTAATAAATTTCTGTATTCGTAATTATCTGAATGAGTTAATTCATTACTTAATCCTAGTTGGATTCTAGTTTCGTAATTTGTTTTTCAATGATGTGTTTTAATTAAATCATTATCAGCAAGTCTGTATTGAGTACCAATGCCAATTTGAATATAACTTTTAACAAATTTCTTCAGTTGTTTATCATACACAAAATAAGCAATACCATGCACAATTGCTGATTTTTGTATTTTGGATTTAAAAGCTTTGTTAATAAAAGGAACTGACACTTTTAAATAATTATTAATGTCCATTTTAAAACTCCAAGGTTTCAAATATTGCTTCTAAAACAGGAATAACTATGGCATTACCCATTATAAAAGTTAATTTCGCTTCACTTAAAATTTGTCATTTATTAACTTTATCAAATTGTGCTTTTGTAAATCCCATGTATCTAAATGCTTCTTGTGCATTCATGATAAAAATTTCATTATTTGAATTGACAATTTTTAATCTAGACAAAGCACCTGAAGCAGTTAAGGTAGGTCCAATTCCTTGATCTGAAAAAATTGCATTTTCACTATTAAAGTTAGTGTAATCTCTTAAATGCGACTTGATGATTCCGTTTGTTTGTTTAAAGTCAGGATAACTGTATGAAGAAAAATCTTTTTCAATTCTTGTAGGGTTTGAATAATCCATTATATCTTTTAATTTAACTTTGCTAATTTGTGAATGATTTGCAACTATATCTGTAAATTCAAAGTTAACATTTTCTTTATGACTATTGTGAACTGATAACAAGAACACTCTTTTTCTTGATTGTGGTGAATTAAAGAATTTAGAATCTAACACATATTCATAACTGCTGTAATTCATTTCTGCTAATCTGTTTTTTCAAGTTTGGTATAGCATATTATGTTTAGCATTTTTGATTGCAAAGACATTTTCCATTAATAAAAATTTTGGCATTTCAGAAGGAAGATAACTTCAAGTCATTTCTTCTAAGATTCTGTCAACTTGTCATAGCAACCCGCTACGAGTAAAACTATCCTTATTCATACCTTTTTGTTTACCTTGGTGTGATAAGTCTTGGCAAGGGAATGAATATGTGAATATATCGATATTTTTAGGAATTGAAGTACCTTTAACTTTTGAAATATCAAATAAATTATTGTGTTTATCTCTCGACTCAGATAGTAGAGTTGCGTATTGTGAATTAATTAGCTTTTTACTATTTTCAGGACGCAGTGCCGGTTTTTTAGAATCGAACGATATTGTTATATTTTCATCAACTTTAAAATCAGATAACTTAATATCTTTATGATTATTATGAACCAATTCTCAAGCGACTATAGCATCTGTATATCATTCAATATAACCAACAGATAGTGGCTGTCAATTTTTACGTTTAGCTATGTTTTTCAGGGCTTGAAATTGAGTTCCTATTCCGGCAAATAGTTCAAAAATCTTAATTGTTTTCATATTCATCCACCCTTTTATAGAATGAAAATATTATATATATATATATATATATATATATATAAGTCAAGCAGAAAGTAGAACTATTGCATTTAAGGAGGGTTAAAATGTAAATTTATCGCAGTTAAAAATAAAATAAAAAAAGACTTTTAAGCCTATGACAGTAGCCTAAAAGTCTAAAAATAGTATATATTTGTGCAAAAATTAGAGTTTAAAAATGTAGGCTTTGCCTACATTTTTATTGTGAACTAATTAGGAGTAATTAGTAACCACCTTTTGCTTCTTTACCTTCAATGATTGCAACTGAACGGCTTGTTCCAAATCTTGATGCACCAGCATTTTGCATAGCGATTAAGTCATCTAAGTTTGAGATTCCTCCGGCTGCTTTAATTAATAAAGTGTCTCCAGCAGTTTGTTTCATGATTTCGATATCTCTTAAGTTTGCTCCACGGAATGAAAAACCAGTAGATGTTTTGATGAATTCAGCACCTGATTTCATAACAATTTTGGTTGCCTCTTCAATTTCTTTTTCACTCAACAATGCTGTTTCGATAATAACTTTTAAAACATGATCTTTACATGCTTCTTTAACTTTTTTAATATCGTTTAAAACACTTTCATAATCCCCTTGTTTAAAACGCCCGATATTCATAACCATATCAATTTCATCAGCACCATGTTCAATAGCTAATTTTGTTTCAAAAGCTTTAGCTTGAGTAATCATAGCACCTAGTGGGAAACCAACAACTGATGTAATTCCTACACCACTTCCTTCTAGTTGTTCTTTTGCGTATCTAACTCAAGTTGAGTTAACACAAATTGTTTTAAATTGATATTGTTTTGCTTCAGCAATTAATTTATCAATATCTTTTTTAGTTGCTTCCGGCTTTAAATAAGTGTGGTCAATCATTTGATTGTAATTCATTTTTGCATATACCTCTAAATCTAAATTATTTTAATTTATCAAGAATGATTTTATTTTCCACCATTGCTTGATTAAATCTGTATCCTTGTTTTAATTCTTCAACTAATTCTAAATCAATAGGGTTTGAAGAGTATAAAGTGAATAATACATCACCTTTAGATACTTGTTCGTTTGTTTTTTTGTTTAATGTAATACCAGCTTCGAAATCTAGTTCGTCTTCTTTTGTTCTACGACCAGCTCCAAGTTTCATTGAAACAATACCAAACACTAAGCTGTCAAAAATTTCTAAATAACCTTCTTGGTCAGCAATAACTTCAAGTTTGTATTTAGGATTTCAGAAATCAGCAGCCTTTAATTTTTCGACATTACCATTTTGTAATTTAACGAATTCATAGAATTTTTCTAAAGCTTTACCGTTTTTAATTACTTCATCAACCATTTGTAACGCTTCTTCATGATTTTTTGCAACTTTAGCTTGTTCTAAAATTGTTGCACATGATGAATAAACCAATTCGTTAAAATCAGCAGGACCTTGTCCTTCTAAAGTTCTAATTGCTTCTAAAACTTCATTTTTATTACCGATTTCACGTCCAATTGGTCTAGACATGTTAGTAATTTCTGCTCTAACGTCAACGTTTAGTTCTTTACCAATACTAATCATTGTTTTAGCTAAAGCAGTAGCACTTTCAAAATCTTTCATAAATGCACCATTACCACATTTAACGTCTAATAAAATAGCATTAGCACCTGTTGCTAATTTTTTAGACATAATTGATGATGCAATTAAAGGAATAGATTCAACTGTTGAAGTAACATCTCTTAATGCATATAATTTTTTATCAGCAGGAACTAGTTTAGCACTTTGTCCAATAACAGCAATATTGTGATTTTTAACTTGTTCAATAAATGCTTTTTCTGATAATTCAACTGTAAAACCAGGGATTGATTCTAATTTATCAATTGTTCCCCCTGTTTGAGCAAGTCCACGACCACTCATTTTAGCCACAGGAGCACCGCAAGCTGCAACAATTGGTGCAACTGCTAAAGTAGTTTTATCACCAATTCCACCTGTTGAGTGTTTATCAACTTTAATACCTGGAATTTCACTTAAATCAATAACGTCACCTGAATGCATCATGAAATCTGTCATTGTAGCAATTTCAGTTGCAGTCATTCCATTAAACATAACAGCCATTAAAAATGCACTCATTTGATAATCAGGAGTTTCATTTTTAACATATGAATTAATTAAGAATTGAATTTCTTCTTTAGTTAATTCTTTATTTAAACGTTTCTTTTCGACTAAATCTACTACACGCATGTATTATCTTGCTAAGTTAAGAGCAATCTCCATCATTTTTGTGAAAGCTGTTTGACGTTCTTCAGCTGAAGTTTCTTCGTGTGTAATTAAGTTATCACTGATTGTTAATAAACAAGCAGCTTCTTTACCTGTAGCTTCAGCGTTTGTGAATAATGCATATGATTCCATTTCAACACATAATGATTGTGTGTCTTCAATTCTTTGTTGTACTGGAACAACTGAGTAAAATACGTCTGATGAGTGTACTCTACCTTCGTTTAATGGAATGTTTAAGTCTTTAGCAATGGCTTTAATTTCATTGTTTAAGTTTGCTGAAGGGAAAGCAACGTTTCCTTCTTTACCTAAAGCGATTCTTCTGAATGCATCACCATCAGCGTAAGCTTCTGAAGCTAAAACAACTTCATATAGACCTAAATCAGCTTTATATGATCCTGCTGATCCAATTCTGATGATTCTATCTACATCGTAGAATTTGAATAATTCATATGAGTAAATTCCGATTGATGGACATCCCATACCACTTCCAGCAACTGTAACTGGTTTTCCTTTGTATGTTCCTGTAAACATAAACATGTTTCTAACTGAGTTAACTTGAACATATCCAGGATCTAAGAAAGTTTCAGCTATAAATTTAGCTCTTAATGGATCTCCTGGCATAATAACTGTTTTAGCGATTGAGCCTTTTGGGGCATTAATGTGTGGTGTCATAATATTTTCCTCCTAAATGATTTGAATTATTTAAATATTTGACTTAACTTGTCTTATTAATCTTTAATATTTTACTCTTTTATAATTTAAAACTTAACATTTTGTTAAACTCTATGAATTTTAAGCGACCTTAAAACAAAAAATCCAGATTGCTCTGGATTTTTGTGTGAAATTATTTCTTAAAGACAAAGGTAATAAAACCAATTAATCATAAAACTACTGATGCTGCAAGCATGAATGGTCATCAAGGAGTTTTGCTTTCATCATTAGGATTATTGTCTAAATCAATTTGGTTTAATTGGTCTTTAACAACATCAATTAAGATATTTGGAATATTTGATTCTGTTTTATTGATGTTGTCTAGTTTTTCTAAAATAGATTTGACTTCTTGTTTGTCTTGGTCTGAAAAATCTTCATTTAGACCTAGTTTTTCTTTAAGTTTGAAGTATGAAGTATCATTTAGAACTTCATCAAGTTGTTTTAAGTTTGCCGGGTTATTTGTTGCATTTTCTTTAAATTTATCATGCATTCCATCTTTTAATTGATTATATGCGTCAATTAATGAGTTTGCTTCGTTAACAAGTTTGTTTCTTAGACTATCAAATGCATCAATTGTGCCTGAATTCAAGGCTTTATTAGCATTAATTGCATTAACTTTGTCAACTAAATCTTTGATTTGTTTGATTTGATCTGAATTTTGCTTAGAAACGCTTGATTTTTTGAAGTTATTTGTAGCTTTAGCTAAGTCCTGTAGGGCTTTAAGGTTTGAATTGTCAATTAATTTATCAAGTTCTGATAGCTCAGCAAAAACTGGTTTAGTTTTTCCTTGATAATAAGGATTTAATAATTCTTGAGCTATTTGTGAATTTAATTGTTCTAGCTTAGCTTTTTCTTGGTTTAAAGTAGCTAAATCATTATTATTTAATTTATCTTTAATTTGACCAAGTAATTCATTTATCTTATTAGCAATTTGGTTAACTGCATCAGTTTCTTGTTTATTATTCTGAGCGTTGTATAAACCTTCTGGAGCATTATTTGAGTATAAATCAGCTTTTGTTTGATCTGATAAATTACTTAAAGTATTAACATCAAGACCTGTGTTTTTGTTGCCATTTACAGGTTCTTCTGATGAGAATTTATCAATTTGCCCTTGTAGTTGTTTTAATTTATCAATAGCATCTACAAGACCTTGTTTTAATTCTAATTTTGCAGGTTGTGATTCTTTAAAATCGTTTAAAGCAGTTTCAAGATTTGTTTTAGCAGCTAAATATTGTTGTTGTAGATTGTTAGGTGAATTTTTAAATTGATTTGAGTTTTGAGTAGAATTGTTTAATTCATCTTCAGCACGCTTAATTAAATCTGAAATTGTTGAACCATTGTTAACTTGATCTGCTTTTTCTGCTAAATCATTTTTAATTTTGTTAATAGCTTCAGGGTCTAAACTTTGACCGTTTTCAATCGCTTCATTAGCGTCAGCAATTAATTTATCTAACTCTTTTATCGCTTCTGGGTCGGCATAAACATAGTTTTTATGACTTGGTGAATTTGGATCAATTAAAGTTGCATGAGTATCATTGTTAACTTGTTTAATTTGCTGCATTGCTGTATTTACAACTCTTGCATTGTCAACAATTGTTTTAGCTTCTTCGGTTGAGCTAGCAGCAATTAATTGTTTTTCAACTTCTGCTTTTTGATTGTTGTTTAATTCGTCTAAGTCTTTTAGTTTAAGTAATTGCTCAATTTTGTAGTTGTTTAATGCTTGTTTAGATGCTTGGTTATCAATTTGCTCTCCAGTTGAATTAGTATCATTTGAAACTTGTTTTGATTGTTCAACAGTGTCTAATTCTTGCGGAATATTAAATCCGTCTGGAATAGATGGTGCTTTTTCAATTTCATTATCTAAGTTATTTGTATCAACAGCCCTAGATAAGTCGTTGTAAGCTTTTAAAATATCATTAATTGATGATTCATCATTAATTGCAGTAGCATTAGCTAATTGTTTTTGAAGTTTTTGAGACTTAGGCTCAAGTTCTTGAGCACGTTTAATTAAATCATTTAATAACTCTCTTTGCTCATTTTTATAGTTGTTTAAAGCATCTGAAGCTTCTTTAATAACTTCATTTAATTTATCAGCAGCTGCATCATTTGCCTGCTTGCTTTCGTTAGTTTGTAAAGCATTTTTAGCATCTACTAAAGCTTGTTTAAGTTTGTTTGCAACTTCTTGATTATCGTTTTGATTTAATTTATCAAAAACATCTACTAATCCTTGACCATCTTCAATTGCTTTAGTTAATTTATCTTTAGAAAGTGCATTTGTTAAATTATTTTTAGCTTGTTCAATTGCTTGTGGTGTTGAATCAGGATTATTAACAGTGTTTTGAGCATTTTCCAACGCTTCTTTTAAAGCATCAGACATATTGTTGCTTGGAACTTTTTGAGCTTCTTTAATTAAGTTTTCAAGTTCATTAACTTTAACAGCTTTATCTAGTTTAGCCACTTTGTCAGCAACTTCTTGGTCACTTAAAGTGTTTGAATTGTCATTTAATTGAGCCTTATCTTGTTGTATTAAGTTATTTAAAGCTTCATTGATTGGATCTTGTTTTGAAGCTTCATCAACAGCTTTAAATAAATCTTCTTTAGTTTTAGCATTTGCTAAATCTTGTTTAGCTTGTTCAAGTTGATCTTTAGTTGAAGTTGGGTTTTCTAAAACCTCTTTCGCTTTGTTTAAAACGGCTTGTTTAAATGAATCTGAGTTTTTTAAGTCTTCTGGTAAGTTGTTTATATCGTTTTCAAGTTCTTTTTTAGCAATTTGTTTATCTAAGTCTTCTTTGGCTTGAATTAACTCTCTTGCAGAAGGAGTTGCATCTGAAGCTGTTTTAGCTTTAGCATTATCTAACCCAGTTCCTGTAATGCCTAAAGTTTCAGCTTTACTAATAGATTTTTTAACTTCTTCTTTAAGTTTTTCTAATCCTTGAATTGCTTCATCAACAACCGCGTTTAAGGTGTTAGCTTCTTGTTGGAAGTGTTGTTTAGGGTTTTCAGGGTCTTTAGGTAATTCAGCTTTGGCATGTTCTAAGGCTGATTGAATATCTTGTTTAGCTTTTTCTAATTTAGCAACATCTGATGCTAATTCTGGATTAGTATCAGATGCATTATTGTTTAGTTTGCTTAAAACATCTTCAGCTTTAGCAATTGCTTTATTTAATGGCTCTTTATCAACTGTTTTATTTAATTCTTCAATAGCTTGTTTAATAGCTTCAACATCTGTTGAGTCTGTTTTGGTTTTAGCCTTAACAATAGCATCTGAAAGTGGTTGAGATTTGTCTTGAATGTTTTCGGCATGCTTAATGGCTTTGTCAAGATTTAATAATTCAGTATTAAGTTTTAAAGCATCAGCAGCAGCTTTAATTTGAGTTGGATCTTTTTGTTCTAAATTGCTGTATAAATCATTTGCATTTTTAATTGCTTCTTTTAATTTATCTGAGGCATTTGAGTCATTTGTAGCTTGTGTAGAAGCTTTAGCAATTTCTTTAGCTAATTCTTCTTTATCAATTGCATTTTGAAGTTTTTTAATTTCTTCATTGATTTTATTTTGAACTTCAAGTGCTTTTTCTTCTGTTAGTTGATCATTAATTAAGCTTTTTACATTGCTTAATAATTCATTAGCGGCATTTTTAGCTTCAGTTAATCTTGTTGAAGGATCGACAGTTTCATTAGCTTTTTTAATTAAATTATCTAATTTAGCTACTGATATAGCAGCAGTTAACTTATTAATCTCTTGTTGAAGCTGAGTTGAACTAGCGCTTCCGTCTGCTAGTTTTTCTTGAGCTGATTGCAAGTGTGGGGCTAGATTTTCATTATCTTTAATTGCATCATTTGCCTTAGTTTGATTAACTAATTGTTCTAACAGTCCATGAACATTATCAGCATTTTTAGCCTTTTCAATTGCATCTTTTAAGTTATCTGTGGCTTCTTTAATAGTTGCTTCAGAAGCTTCTTTGTTACTAAAGACTTGTTTTGCATTATTTAAGGCATTTTTAAGCACTAAATAAGTATCTTTATTTGGTTTAGTTTTTGCTTCTTCAATTGCTTGTTCAAGTTCAATTTTAGCAATAGATTCTTTTAAATCAGCAATAGCACTAGGGTATAGTGAAGTTTCTTTTCTAGCTAAAATATCTTTAGCTTTTTGGATTTCATCTTTAGCATGTGGATTTTGGTCTGAAACTTTAGCTTCAGCATCTTTTACTAATTTCTCAAGCTCATTGGCCTTAACTAAATCTTTTAGTGGATTATCTTGTCTTGTATAGTCTGAGTTGTCTTGTGAACCTTGTTCTAGCAAGTTTTTAGCTTTTTCTAACTCATTTGTTAAATCTTGCGATTTATCAGTTAAATCTTTAGCCAGTTCATAAGTTTTTTGTAATTCATCTTTAGCTAAGGTTTCATTTAATTTAGCTAAATCTTGTCTTAATTGTTCAGCATTATCTGTATCAACAGTTGCTTGAATTTCTTGTTTTACTTGTTTAGCTTTATCAGAAGCTGAATCAGTAATTCTAGCCAGTTTTTCTTTAACTGCTTTCCTTAAAGCATCAATCGTAATTTGAGCTAAAGCATCTTTTAATGCTTTAGTAGCACTATCAACAGCTGATTTATCTGAATTTGTTCCCTCATTACCTTGTATTGGTCTAATTCCTTTAGCATTATTAAATGCTGTATTAAAGGCGTTTTTCTGATCATCAGTTAGTAAAGGAATAATATCTCTTGAATCATTAGTGAATTTTTCAGCTAGGTCTACTTGAGTTTTTAGTTCGCCCATTGCATCATTTAATTGTTTTGTTTTATCAATAAACGGCACTAATGAGTTAAATTGATTTACAGAAGTATTATTAATATCATTTTTTAATGATTGATTTTGTAAATTATTTAAGTTTGAAGCAACATCAACTTTGTTGTTGAATTGTTGTTTTAAGTTGTTTAGAATTTTGTTGTAAGCAGCTTCATATTGCTCTTGATTATTTACTTCAACACCATCTAAACTAGTTGCTTGATTGAATTGATCTTGGCCAATGTATTCTTTGATTTTTGGATCAATTGTAGCAATTACATCTTGTAATTTCTTCTTAAATCCATTTAGATTATTGAATTGTGTATCTAAAGCTGTGTATAGATTTTCGATTTCTTGTGAATCAGTGTTAGAAAAAGTACCGAAGTTTGAACCATGTGCATTAGAATAAGCTGTATCAAATTCTTGTTTATTAGGTGATAAATTGTGTTTATCTGTATTTAAAGTATTTGATGAATTAATTTGATCAACCAATGTTTTTAACTTAGCGGTTTTGTCTGCAATTGGCATTACAGTAGTTGTTTCAAAGTTTGAAACAACATCAGTATTAAAGTTGTCTCCACTAATAAATTTAGGATCTTTTTTAAATTCAGCTTTTAATGTGTCTTTTTGTGGTTGTGTTAAATCATCAAATTTAGGATCTGCATCAAGATCACTTACTAATTTATTAGCATCAACCATCATTTTGTTAATATTTGCAACTGTGGTTGCTAAATTAGGGGTATCTGTAAGAGTTTTTGCTTTGTCTAAAATTACTAAAGCATTAGTTTTATCAGTATTGTTTAAGTTATTGTTGGCTTCTAATTTAGTTTTCACTTTTTCTTTAACTAATGTGTCAAACGCTTGGTTGAAGTAATTTTCAACTTCTGCAGGATTGAAATTAACCTTAGACAAGAAACCATTTTCTTTTTGGTGTTGAATATATTGATTTGCTTGTTCATCGGTTAAAATTGATGCATCATTTGTTTTAGCAACTAATGATTTAATTTTGTTAATTAAAACTTGTGCTTCACCGTTTAAGTTATCTTTTGCAGTGTTTAATTGAGTTAGAAGTTGATTAATTTTTTCAGGATTATAGTATTTAACCTCATAGTTCTTAGCAGCAGACACTAGATTAAACACTTCCTGCGGCATTTTGTTAGCTTCTGTCGGTGAAACTATTGCTTTTTGAATCACTTTGGCAGCTTCAACAAATTTGTTGTTAAATTCAGTCTTAAGAGCAGGATCAGCATCTAAATAAACAGGTTTATTAAATACATATTCTGAATCATTTGGATTATTTAGTTTGTTGAATTGTGCAACTAAAGCATTCATTGCATTAACTGTATCTTCAAACTCTTTATAAGCTAAAGTGTATTCATAAGCAGCTCTGTCATTTGACATGTTTGCTCAGTTAGTAAATTGTAATGTTAAATATGATTTTTGAGCCACATTCAAATTACTGTAAAGCTGACTGTTGTTTAAAGGCGTAATTACTGGTGCTCCAGCTTCAAGTCTTGATTTTCATTTATTTACAATGTTGTTAAATTGATCAGAGTTAGCACTAGATAATTCATTTAAAAAACTTGTTTTTAATTTGTTAACAAATGAAAATGTTTCTTGTTGTTTTTCAGGATTATAAACGTGAAAATCTTTCTTAATTACAGGATTATAAGAATCCACTTTATCTTCAAACGTTGCTTCAACTAGTATTTTAGCTAGAGCCAATTTTCTTGCATCATAATTTTGCAATTCTTTATAGTTAGGGTTTTCATTAGTTAAAATGTTGTCAGCTAAAGTTTTGTATTTTGTCTTGTTGCTTTGTGATAAAGAAGACATTGACTGAATTTGATTTTTAATAGATTCAACATCATGATTTAAAGCATGATAAGCAGGTTCAATTGTGTCAATAAGTGGCGTAATTTCAGTTGCTTGACCGCTGACTGTATCAAAAGAAGCATCCATCGATGTTGAACTATTAAATTTATTGACAAATTCTTTTGCTTCAGCTAATTTGCTATCAAATTGACTTCATAGTGAGTCTTGAACCGTATCTTTTAAGTTTGAATATTTACCATCATTTTTTACAGGTTCATATTTTGTAATGTCTGCATTTAATTTCACAACTCCATCATTAATTTTGATTAAGTTTCCTAAATATTCATTAGCTTTTTGTCTACTTGGTTGTTTTAATATATTTGTTTTAACCAAAACTTTATAAGCGTCTGAAAATTGAGTTAAAGCGCTGTCGACTTTATCAAACATTGCAGTTACATAATCTTGCGGTGTAGTCTCTTTATCTAAAACAGAATTTGTTTCTTTTCAAGCAGTTGTTTTTAATGCTTCAATAGAATTATTAATATTATTAATGATTCCGTTAATGGTTGTTAAAGCATTGTTAGAGTCTGTGAAACTTGAAACTGTTTGATAATCAGGAACAGCCTTAGTTTCTCAACCATTTAGTGTAGGTTTAGCTTCTTTAAATGTAGTTTTATTAGCTTCATTACTAAAAACATAATTAACAGTTGCTAACAATTTTGTTCTAGTCGCATCATTGTTAGTAGAATTTCAATTTTCTAGATTCATAAAGTCTAGATTATTATTTTCAGCATTAAGAATATCGTTATAAACTGGCAATTGTGTTTCTAATTGTCTAGCTTTGTAATCCATTTCTCAGAATCTGTCTAATTCTGCATTTCAACCATTATTGTTAAAATTTGCTACTTTTCAGTCATGGAACATAGCTTTTTCAATGGCTTTTATTTGTGTGTCAAGAAGTTTAGTGTTTCTATATTTTGTTCCATTAGACTGTTGCTTGCTGATTTTGTCAAGTGTTTGCAGTTTGGTTATACCTACACCCCTAGAATACTGGTATCTAGCAACAAAACGTATGTATTCTTCTTGTTGTTCTTTTAGTGAATTTGTGTCTAGTCAAATTCCGGTAGTTAAGGTTTTTGTTGAGTCTGTATAAGTCTGTGATCAAAGGCTTGCATTATAACCTGCGTTTGCTTCAATAAATTGACTTGCTTCAGAAGGATAAATAGGCTCAAGAGTTAAATTTCTTTCATTCATTAAGTCTCTGTAGTCAGATATGTTAGATGCTCATTTACTTATATCTGTATTAAATGAATAAGTAAATGATAATTTTTTAGCATCTCATTTATAAGAAGGAATAGCTTTTTGAATTTCTTCAGCAGGAATAGTTGCTATTTCTTTACCTTTAAATTTTAATTTATAACCGAAGGGAGGTACAAAATGGTTGCTTTGACCCCTGTCAAGAGTTGGATCACCTTGTGCATCAACTTTTATTGTAATATTTCTATTGTTTGTTCTATCTCATGAAATAGAATGAGTAGTTACATAAGGTGATGTATTATTGTTTGCACTTCTTGGATGATCTCAAGCAGTAAGCCCAAAAGCAGCTGAAATTCCTGATTTTAGAGACTTAGAAAATGCATAATCATCTTTGAAATTATTTTGATTTCATGTTGTTTCAAATTCAATTACTACAGCAGGTCTATGGCTGGCGTTTTTATAGTATGATGATCATTCATTACCTGATTGAACATAAAATAATGAACCTACGTTATTGTAAACATCTCCAAAAGCAGTATCATTACTGTTTGGCAATGAAATACTAGTAGAAAGAGACTCTATAGGATGTCCGAAAGAAATCGCTTTAGGTGTTTTTCCAGCATTATTTCCTGATGGAATATAGTTGTATCAAATATCTTTAATTCAATCTAAATCTGTGTCATAAGTTTGCGCTTTTTTATTGTTTAAAGTAATGTACCTAAAGTCTGCTAAATCAGTTAAGTTCTGAGAACCATAATACTCTTCAGACTGTCAATAACCACTACCATCATCATATGTTTCTTGCATTGTTCAGTTATTGCTGAAATTTTGTATCTTAACTTTTTGTTTCAAGTCTGAAACTGAGTATTCTTTAACAGCATCAAGAAATAGTGCGTTAGATCCTCTATAACCCCTAATTCGAGGTCTAGAAACCTTATCAGGTGAATAACCCTTGAAAGTAGAATTAGATGCATCTAAAAAAGAATAAGTAACACCATATTTATCATTTATTTTTTCTTCTTGGTGATAAGAGTCTCTGTAAAACAGAGTCACTCTAAAAGTGTTTTCAACAATTTGAAGATCTTTTGTTAATATAAACCCCATTTTAACTGGTCCATATGTGTTTGGGTAGAACCAGTTTTCTTCATTTAAATTAGGTAAATTGGGTTCATTAGAATTAGTTAATTCTGAAGATTTAGGTGCAAAGAAGTTGTTGAAGGTAATTCTTCATCTTCTTCTCTTGTTTTTTGATATTGAATATAATTGATTGTCATATTCAATAGGTGTAACTTCTTCAATTTTAACTTTGTTTTCTAAAAGCGGAGTTCTAAGCGAAGCACCCGTTGAATTTGAAAACTCATACATGGAAATTGAACGATTTTCTCTTTTGTTTATAAATTCATACGAAGCTGTATTATTATTAGGATTTAGTCCAAAGTTTGTTTCTGAAACTTTATTATTATTTCCTGCAACATTTTGAAATTTAATAAATTGATATGGACTATATGATCCAGCATATTTCTCATTTGAATTATTATTTGTTCCATTGAACGATCCGAATGTTGTTTCTCCTTCTGCTGATATCAATCCGAAAAATGG